>NZ_JBJDRK010000008.1:0-99182 GCF_044987405.1 Microbacterium sp. ZW T2_14
GCGGAGAGGGCGCGCGGCGTGGGCGGCGGTGCGGGTCAGGCGGTGGCGTCGGGGGTGTCGGTGAGCAGGCGGTAGCCCATGCCCGACTCGGTCAGCAGGTGTGCGGGACGGCCGGGATCGACCTCGAGCTTCTTGCGCAGCTGCGAGATGTACAGGCGCAGGTAGCCGGTGTCGGCCACCTGCTCGGTGCCCCAGATGTCTTTGAGGAGCGCCTGCCGGGTGACGAGCGACCCGGGGTTGCGGGCGAGGAACTCGAGGATCCGCCACTCCGTCGGTGTCAGGTGCACGCGCTCGCCGCCGCGTGTGACGGTCTTCGTCGACAGGTCGACGACGACGTCGCCGAAGCTCACGACGGGTGTTCCGGATGCCGCGCCCCGGCGCCGGGACAGCGCACGCAGCCGTGCGAGCAGCTCGTCGATCTGGAACGGCTTGGTGACGTAGTCGTCGGCGCCGGCATCCAGTGCCTCGACCTTGTCGGCCGAACCCGTGCGGCCGGACACCACGATGATGGGCGCACTGGTCCAGCCCCGCAGCGCCTCGATGACCTGGACGCCGTCGAGCCGCGGCATCCCGAGGTCCACCATCACGATCTCGGGGTGCTCCTTGGCGGCCAGTGCCACGGCCGCCGCCCCGTCCGGAGCCGCGACCACTTCGTAACCGTGCGCGGCCAGGGTGATGCGCAGCGCCCGGACGAGCTGAGGATCATCGTCGGCGACCAGTACCTTCACGACACGACCTTCACGACAGCACCCTCATGACCGCAGCATTGCCGGACCGAGCCTTCATGCGAGCGGCCTCTTCTCTGCGGGGACAGGTTCGGCCACGGGCAGTGCGATGACCATCGTGAGGCCTCCTCCGGGCGTGTCCTCGGGGGTGAGCGTACCGCCCATGCCCTCGGTGAACCCCTTCGACAGGGCGAGTCCGAGACCGAGTCCCGCGGTGTTGTCGGTGTCGCCGAGTCGCTGGAAGGGCGCGAACATGTCGTCGCGGCGTTCGTGCGGGATGCCGCCGCCGTGGTCGACGATGCGGATCTCGGCGGTGCCGCCGAGGCGGCTCGTGGCGACGCGGACGCGGGTCGCCGCGGGGGCATGACGCACCGCGTTCGCCAGCACGTTCACGAGCACGCGCTGCAGCAGCACGGGGTCGGCCGTCAGGGGCGGAAGGTCGGGATCGAGCGCGAGCTCGACCGCGTCGGGGCCGGCTCCCAGTTCGTCCAGCGCCGCGAGCACCACGCCCGGGGTGTCGACGGGCTGCAGCGACACCGCCAGCACCCCCGCCTGCACCCGGCTGACGTCGAGCAGGTCCGTGACGAGGGCCGACAGTGTCGCGAGCGACTCGTCCGCGGTGGCGATCAGCTCGGCGCGGTCCTCCGGCGAGAGCTGCGCCCCCGCGGCGCGCAGCCCGCCGACCGCCGCCACGGCGGCGGCCAGCGGCCGGCGCAGGTCGTGGCTGACCGCCGACAACAGGGCGCTGCGCACCTGGTCGGTCTCGGCGAGCACGCCGGCCGTGCGTGCGGTCGCGGTGAGGTCGGTGTGCTCGAGGGCGGCCGAGAGCTGTGCGGCCACGGCGTCGATGAGGCGGCGCTCGGACGCGTCGAGGTCGTGGCCGTGCAGCTCGAGCATGGCGGGAGGGCCGCCGTTGCGGCGGGCGACGGTGACGGCCTCGTAGCGTCCATCGCGCAGAGGTTCGCCGTCGGTGGCGACGACGGTTCCATCGGCGTCGACGAGGCGCACACCGGCGAGGCCGAGCGATTCACGGGTGCGGCTGATGAGAGCCGGCACCGCCGATTCGCCGCGCAGCACGCTGCCGGCGACGTTCGCCAGCAGCTCCGCCTCGGCCTCCGCACGCCGCGCGGCCCGCGCGGCCCGTGCGGCGCGATCGACGATGAAGCTGACGAGCACGGCGATGATGACGTAGAGGATCAGCCCCCAGACATTCCGCGGATCCGCGATCGAGACCGTGTAGTAGGGCTGGACGAAGAAGAAGTTGAGCGTGAGTCCTGACATCACCGCGGCGAAGAGCGCGGGCCAGATGCCGCCGACGAGCGACACCAGCACGACGAGCAGCTGGTAGGCGAGCACGTCGCTGATGATCGTGTCCTCATTGCGGATCGAGACCAGCAGCCAGGTCAGCAGGGGTCCGCCGACGATCGCCAGCAGGAAGCCGAGCACGCGGCGCTTCACGCTGAGCGCGCCTCCGGTCATGCGCGGCAGCCGGAACCGGTCGCCGGCCGCGGCGTGGGTCACGATGTGCACGTCGATGTCGCCGGACTCGCGGATGACCGTCGCACCGATGCCCGGCCCGGTGAGCGCGGATGCGATCCTGCCGCGGCGACTGACGCCGACGACGAGCTGCGTCGCGTTCACGGAGCGGGCGAACTCGACGAGCGCACGCGACACGTCGTCGCCGACGACCTGGTGATAGGTGCCGCCGAGCGATTCGACCAGCGTCCGCTGCTCGGCGAGGGCGCTCGGGTCGCCCGACCGCAGGCCGTCCTGGCTCGAGACGTGCACCGCGAGCAGTTCGCCGCCCGCCGAGCGGGCCGCGATGCGGGCGCCCCGCCGCAGCAGCGTCTCGCCCTCCGAGCCGCCGGGGAGCGCGACGACCACGCGCTCCCGCGCCTGCCAGGCGCCCTCGATGCCGTGCTCGGCACGGTAGGACTTCAGCGCGCTGTCGACCTCGTCGGCCAGCCAGAGCAGCGCGAGCTCGCGCAGCGCCGTGAGGTTGCCGAGCCGGAAGTAGTTCGAGAGTGCGGCGTCGATCCGCTCCGCCGGGTAGACGAGCCCCGCCGACAGGCGGTCGCGCAGCGACTGCGGCGAGAGGTCGATCACCTCGACCTGGTCGGCGGCCCTGACGACGGCATCCGGCACCGTCTCCTGCTGCGCGACGCCCGTGATCTTCTCGACCACGTCGCCGAGCGACTCGATGTGCTGCACGTTGACGGTGGTGATGACGTCGATGCCGGCATCCAACAGGGCATCGACGTCCTGCCAGCGCTTGTGGTGGGGCAGCCCGGGGGCGTTGGTGTGGGCGAGCTCGTCGACGAGGGCGATCTCGGGATGCCGCGCCCGCACCCCCTCGAGATCCATGTCGGTCAGCTCCACCCCGCGGTGCGAGACGGTGGCCCGCGGCACGACCGGCAGGCCCTCGGCGAGTGCGGCGGTGGCGGCGCGGCCGTGGGTCTCGACCACGGCGATGACGACGTCGCGGCCGTCGTCGGCGAGCCGCCGGCCCTCTTCGAGCATCTCGTACGTCTTGCCGACCCCGGGCGCCGCGCCGAGCAGCACCCGCAGCTTGCCGCGCTTCATGTGGTCACCCTACGTCCCCTCCTGGTGGTCGCGGCTCCCGCGTGGCGTGCGAAAAGACGGGTCGGTGACCCGACACGCCGGGCTGCGGCATCCGTCGCCCGCGTGTCGGCGTGACCGACCCGACTTTTCGCATCCGGGTGCGGGGGGATGACGGATGCCGGAGGCTGCGATCGCTCATGAGCCCAGGGCGTCGAGGGCGAGGTTGAGCTCGACGACGTTCACGCGGGGCTCACCGAGGTAGCCGAGGTCGCGCTGCTGGATGTGCGCCTCCACCAGGCTACGCACCTCGGCCTCGTCGAGGCCGCGCGCGGCGGCGACCCGCGGCACCTGGAGCAGGGCGTACGCCGGACCGATGTGCGGATCGAGACCCGAGCCGGAGGCGGTCACCGCGTCGGCGGGCACCTCGGAGGGTGCGACGCCCTCGAGCTCGGCGACCGCCGCCTGGCGCTCCTCGATCGCCGCGATGAGGTCGGCGTTCTCAGGGCCCTGATTGGAGCCGCTGGACGCCCCGCCGTCGTAGCCGTCGCCCGCGGCCGAGGGACGGGATTGGAAGTACTCGGGCAGCGCGTCGCCATCGGCATCCGTGAAGGCCTGCCCGATGAGAGCCGACCCGACGGTGTCGCCCGCGGCATCGTGCACCGGCGACCCGTTCGCCTGCCACGGCAGCGCCAGTTGCGCGATGCCCGTGACGACGAGCGTGTAGCCGACGCCGAGAGTGAGGGTGAAGACGAGCATCGCGCGGACGGCGACGCCGATGGTGCGGACGGTGGTGCGGCTGGACGTCGACATGGTGTCTCCTGGGTGCTCGGGTGTCAGAAGCCGGGGATGAGGCTCACGACGAGGTCGATGAGCTTGATGCCGATGAAGGGCGCGATGACGCCTCCGAGGCCGTACACGAGCAGGTTGCGGCTGAGGATCTGCGACGCGCTCGCCGGGCGGTACTTCACGCCGCGCAGTGCCAGCGGGATGAGGAAGACGATCACGATCGCGTTGAAGATGATGGCGCTCATGACAGCGGATGCCGGCGAGCTGAGGTGCATGATGTTCAGCGCCGCCAGCCCGGGGAAGATGCCCATGAACATGGCGGGGATGATCGCGAAGTACTTCGCGATGTCGTTCGCGAGCGAGAACGTCGTCAGTGCGCCGCGCGTGATGAGCAGCTGCTTGCCGATCCGCACGATGTCGATGAGCTTCGTCGGGTCGCTGTCGAGGTCGACCATGTTGCCGGCCTCCTTCGCGGCCGAGGTGCCGGTGTTCATCGCGACGCCGACGTCGGCCTGTGCGAGCGCCGGGGCGTCGTTGGTGCCGTCGCCCGTCATCGCGACGAGGTTGCCGCCCTCCTGCTCGCGCCGGATGAGGGCCAGCTTGTCTTCGGGTGTCGCCTCGGCCAGGAAGTCGTCCACCCCGGCCTCCTTCGCGATCGCGGCGGCGGTCAGCGGGTTGTCGCCGGTGATCATGACGGTGCGGATGCCCATGGCACGCAGCTCGTCGAAGCGCTCGCGGAGGCCCTCCTTGACGATGTCCTTGAGGTGCACGACGCCCAGGATCCGCGCTTCGACAGGCTCAGCGACCGGTTCCTGTGGCTCAGCGACCGGTTCCTGCGGCTCAGCGACCGGTTCCTGCGGCTCAGCGACCGGCTCCTGTGGCTCAGCGCCCGGCCCTCGCCCCGGTCCCTGAGCCTGTCGAAGGGTCGCGACGACGAGCGGGGTGCCGCCCGACTGGGCGATGGCGTCGGTCTCGGCCGCCAGCAGTGCACGCGTTGCGGCCGACACGGGCGATCCGGATGCCTCGAGCCATGCGAGCACCGCCGATCCGGCGCCCTTGCGCACCTGGGTGCCGTCAGCGAGGTCGACGCCGCTCATGCGGGTCTGCGCGGTGAACGGCACGACCGTGGATCCGTCGGGCTCGGCGACCTCCTGCCCCCGCAGCCGGGCGAGCTCGACCACCGAGACGCCCTCGGGGGTGGGATCGGCCAGCGAGGAGAGGGCGGCCGCGCGGGCGAGCTCGGCATCGCCCACCCCCGCCATGGCGACGAAGTCCGACGCGCGGCGGTTGCCGTACGTGATCGTGCCGGTCTTGTCGAGGAGAAGCGTCGTGACGTCGCCGGCCGCCTCCACCGCGCGTCCTGACATCGCCAGTACGTTGCGCTGCACGAGCCGGTCCATGCCGGCGATGCCGATCGCCGACAGGAGGGCGCCGATCGTGGTGGGGATGAGGCACACCAGCAGCGCGACGAGCACCGGGATGCTGACCGGGGCGCCCCCGGCGAAGCCCGCGGCGGATGCGGCGGCGTAGGAGGCGATCGGGTTCAGGGTCAGCACGACGATCACGAAGACGATCGACAGGCTCGCCAGCAGGATGCCGAGGGCGATCTCGTTGGGCGTCTTCTGCCGGCTCGCGCCCTCGACGAGCGCGATCATGCGATCGACGAACGTCTCGCCGGGCTTCGAGGTGATGCGCACGACGATGCGATCCGAGAGCACGCGCGTGCCGCCGGTCACGGCCGAACGATCGCCCCCCGACTCGCGGACGACCGGAGCGGACTCGCCGGTGATCGCCGACTCGTCCACGGTCGCGATGCCGTCGATGATGTCTCCGTCGCCGGGGATGAGCTCGCCGGCCGACACGATCACCACGTCGCCGAGGTGCAGCTCGCCCGAGGACACCTGAACGGTCTCGGCGCGGCGGGCCGCGGCATCCGTCTTCTCGTCGTACGAGGCGACCAGGCGCGCAGTCGTCGAGGTGCGTGTGCGGCGCAGCGTCGCCGCCTGCGCCTTGCCGCGGCCCTCGGCGACCGACTCGGCGAGGTTGGCGAACAGGACCGTCAGCCAGAGCCAGACCGCGATCCCCCAGGTGAAGCCGAACGGCACCGGGGTGCCGCCCGACTGCTCCGGGCCGCCGAGGAACGGCTCGGCGATCGCGATCGCAGTGGTGAGGGCGGCGCCGACCCACACGAGGAACATGACGGGGCTCCGCCACAGGGCCGCGGGGTTCAGCTTGCGGAGCGCTCCCGGGACCGCGGCCCAGAGCTGCGCCGCGCTGAAGGCGCGAGACGACCCCTTCGGCCGGGGCGGGATCGAGCGGCCGACGGGGGTCGGCAGAGGTTCGGGAATCGAGACGAGGGTGGGGGTGGACATGAGTCAGACGAGCCCTTCCGCCAGGGGACCCAGCGTGAGAACGGGGAAGTACGTGAGTGCGGTGATCACGACCGCGACGACGGCGAGGAGGCCGACGAACTGCGGACGATGAGTCGGGAGCGTTCCGGCGCTCGACGGCGTCGACTCCTGTGCGGCGAGCGAGCCGGCGAGGGCGAGCACGAGCACGATCGGCACGAAGCGCCCGAGGAGCATGGCCACGCCGAGCGCGGTGTTGAGCCATGGAGTGTTCGCGGTGAGGCCGGCGAAGGCGGAGCCGTTGTTGTTCGCCGCCGACGTGAACGCGTACAGCACCTCGCCCAGGCCGTGCACGCCCGGATTCCAGATCGACGTCGACTCCACATCCGACCGGATGGCCGGGATGCCGAAGCTCAGTGCTGTACCGGTCAGCACGAGGAGCGGGGTCACGAGGATGTACAGGCTGGCCAGCTTGATCTGCGTGGGCCCGATCCTCTTGCCGACATACTCGGGCGTCCGGCCGACGAGGAGCCCGCCGACGAAGACGGCGATGACGGCGAGCACGAGCATGCCGTACAGGCCCGAGCCCACCCCGCCCGGTGCGACCTCGCCGAGCATCATGTTGACCATCGGGATCATGCCGCCGAGGGCGGTGTACGAATCGTGCATCGAGTTGACCGCACCCGTGGAGGTGAGCGTGGTGGCGCCGGCGAACAGCGTCGAGCCGAAGATGCCGAACCGGGTCTCCTTGCCCTCCATCGCGGCGCCCGCGAGCTGCGGAGCGGTGCCGAGCCCGAGCGACTCGAGCCACGTCACCGCGACGATCGACACGACGGCGATCGAGCCCATCACGGCGAGGATGGCGTAGCCCTGCCGATCGTCGCCGATGATGCGGCCGAAGGCGCGGGGCATCGCGACGGGGATCGCCAGCAGCAGCAGGATCTCGAGCACGTTCGACCAGGGGGTCGGGTTCTCGAACGGGTGCGCCGAGTTGGCGTTGAAGAACCCGCCGCCGTTGGTGCCGAGCAGCTTGATCGCCTCCTGTGATGCGACCGGGCCGCCCGGGACCATCTGCGAGCCGCCTGTCACCGTGGCGACCTCGGTGAAACCGGCCGTGTTCTGCACGACGCCCGCGACCACCAGGGCGATCGCGGCGACGAGCGCGAGCGGCAGGAGCAGGCGGGTGATGCCACGGGTGAGGTCGACCCAGAAGTTGCCGATCGTCGCCGAGCCTCGGCGGGCGAACCCGCGGACGAGCGCCACCGCGACGGCGATGCCGACGGCCGCCGAGACGAAGTTCTGCACCGCGAGGCCCGCGAGCTGCACCGTGTAGCCCATCGTGAGCTCGGGGGAGTACGACTGCCAGTTGGTGTTCGTGACGAACGACACCGCGGTGTTGAAGGCGAGACCCTCCGGTACAGCGGGAAGGCCGAGCGAGTACGGCAGGAGACCCTGGAACCGCTGCAGTGCATACACGAACATCACGCCGACCGCCGAGAACGCGAGAACCCCGCGGGTGTAGGCCTGCCAGGTCTGCTCGGAGCGGGGATCGATCCCGACCAGCCGGTAGAAGCCGCGCTCGATGCGCGCGTCGCGACCCGTCGTGTAGACACGGGCGATCCAGTCCCCGAGCGGCCGGTACAGCAGCGCGAGGATCAGCAGGACGGTCAGGAGCTGCAGGATGCCGGTGGCGAGGGCTGCGGCATCCATCAGAACTTCTCGGGATCGAGGAGGGCGACCAGCAGGTACGCGATCGCGGCGAGGCCGAGAAGGCCGGCGATGAGCGAGAAGACGATCATCAGCGTGCCTTCCGGCTCAGGTCGCGCGAGGCGGCGGGGCGGGAGTGGCGGCCGAGCCGGTCGACGCCCACGGCGATCAGTCCGACGAGCGCGAACAGCGCGAGCGTCATGGCGAGGTAGAGGACATCGAGCACGTGGACTCCCGGTGACGGCGGTCCGCGCGGGGCGAGCCGCGCGGTCGTCCCCCGTGCGGAGGACGTGATGTCGATGCAACCCGCCGGCGGGCGCGCAGGTCGTCGTCCTCACGGAATCCGAACGACCCCGGAGCCGACCCTCACGCTCTTCTGACGCCGCCGTCCTCGCGGGCGTTGAGGTGATGTCGCTCCGACGTCGTCAGATCGCGAGCTCCCGGGAGATCAGATGATGGCGTGACCCGCCGCGGCCAGGATGCTCCGCGCCCGGCCACTGTCCGCAGCGGGGACCATGAGCACGTCTCCGTCGAACGTCGAAACGACGAACACCGGACAGGCTGCCGCGGCGAGCGGGGCGACCAGTGACGCGACCACACCTGTCAGGCCGAACGGGATGGGGCCACCCGCATACAGTCCCACCCAGGGGCCGTCGAGCTCCGCGCCCGCAGGTGCGAGTTCGACAGGGCACACGATGGAGACTTCCTGAGGCGTGCGGGTGAACGATACGAACCCGTCGGCGGGATGTGCAGCGAGCAGTTCGCCAGGAACGGGACCGTCCGCCGGGAACCGGGCGATGACATAGCTGCCGGGGAGGGACCGCAGTTCGACAGTGGGGGTGCGCATGCGTGCATCCTCGTGAGATCGCGCGGAAGGCCTCGGAAGCAGGCCACGGCATCGCGCCGGACTAGTATGGCACGCCCTTCGAGAGTGCGGTGTGAGCCGTGGCGCGGGCCGCGGCTCATGCGGCGTTGACGTGACGCCAATGTGATGTCACTCTGACGTCATGCAGATCGCCAGTCACGTCGAGGAACTTCAGCGGCAGCTCGCAGCGGCTGCGGCCGCCGGCGGGAGCGACACCGCCGAGCTCGCGGCACGGCTCGCCGCGGCGCTCGAGCCGGCCGCACGGCTGGCGATCCTCGAGGCGCTGTCGGAGGCGGCGGGGGAGATCACGCGCGAACTCGCACCGGGCTCCGTCGATGTGCGCCTGCGAGGCCGCGAGGTCGACTTCATCGTGTCGCGACCGGCCGCGGTGGCTCCACCCGGCGCGACCCCGAGCGGCCCCGGCGCGACCCCGAGCGGCTCCGTCCCCGTCGCAGGGGCGGCGGCCGCGGCATCCGTCGACGACAGCGACGACGCGACCGCCCGCACCACCCTGCGCCTGCCCGACTCGCTCAAGGTCCGCGCCGAGGCGGCGGCCGCCGCAGAAGGCCTGTCGCTCAACGCGTGGCTCGTGCGCGCCGTCACGACGTCGCTCGATCCCGCGCCGGGCGCCGCGGTGGGCGCGAGCTCGTCGTACACCGGCTGGGTGCGCTGAGAGGGGTGTGCTGATGACGACGTTCCCGGTGTCAGGCCCGGCCGCCGTACGGATCGAGCTGCAGATGGGGCGCATCGACGTCGTCGCCGAGTCGCGCCGCGATCTCGCCGTCGAGATCGGTCCCGCCAACCCGCATCGAGGCGGCGACCGCAGCGCCGCCGACGCCGTGCGGGTGATCCAGTCCGGCTCGGATCTGCGCATCGTCGGACCCGTGCGCTTCACCCTCTTCGGCTCCGGAGACTCCGTGGACGTCTCGGTGCGCGTCCCGACCGGCTCCGATGTCTCGCTGGCGCTCAAGTACGGCTCGATCCGTGTCGCCGGTGCGGTCGGCACGGCGCGCATCGCCCTCGACTACGGCGATGCCACCCTCGAGCGCACCGGCCGCGCCGACCTCGGCCTGGGTCACGGCGAGCTGCGGGTCGAGCACGTGCGGGGCGACGCCGACGTGAGCATCAGCTCGGGCCGGGCGCGCATCGGCATCGTCGACGGCGCGCTGCGGCTCAAGGGATCGGATGCCGGCATCGACGTCGGCTCGGTGTCGGGCGTCGCCGACATCGCGACCTCCAGCGGCGTCGTCCACCTCGGCGATCCCGGGCCCGCGCTGACCGTCCGCTCGGCGTACGGGCCGGTGCGCATCGGCGATCTCAACGGCGGCACGGCACGGGTCGAGGCGTCCTACGGAGCCGTGACGCTGGGCATCCGCTCGGGCACCGCCGTGTGGCTGGACGCCGCGAGCCAGCACGCCACGGTGCGCAACGAGCTGGCCGCCGCCACGGGCCCGGTCGACGGGGAAGCCTCGCAGGAGATCTACGCGCGCACGGGCTACGGCGACATCACGGTGCACCGCACGCATCCCGTCGCCGGCTGACCTCCGCCCGCGGTTCGGCGCCTGCGCTTGTCGAAGGCGCTTCGACAAGCTCAGCGGGCCGACCTCGGGGTGCAGCGACCGACGTAGGGGCGCAGCGACGGGTCGGTGTCAGGCGCGGGCGGCCGCGTCCTCGAATGCGACCCAGGCGAGCATCGCGCACTTCACGCGGGCGGTGAACTTCGAGACGCCCGACAGCGCGGCGGCGTCGCCGTACACCTCTTCGTCGAGCGGGATCTCGCCGCGCGAGCGCAGCGCCACACGGAAGCCGTCGACGAGAGCGGATGCCTCGGCCCGCGGCATCCGTCCCTCCTCCTCGATCAGTGCGGCGAGCATGGATGCCGACGCCTGCGAGATGGAGCAGCCGGCGCCGTCCCAGGTGACCTCGTCGACGGTGGTGCCGTCGTCGGACAGGCGCACGCGGAGCGTGATCTCGTCGCCGCAGATCGGGTTGCGCTGGTACGAGCTCGCGACCCGGCTGCCGTCGGCCTCGTCCGCGGCGGCGGACTCGCCGGCGAGGACCTTGCCGTGCGTACGCTTGGAGTGATCGAGGATCAGCTCCTGGTAGAGCGACTCCAGGCCGTTCATGAGCCGGCCCCGAAGAACGTGCGCACGCCCGACAGGGCGTCGAGGAAGACGTCGACGTCGTCGGCGGTGTTGTAGAGCGCCGTCGAGGCCCGCACCGAGGCGGTCAGGCCGAACCGGCGGTGCAGAGGCTGGGCGCAGTGGTGCCCGACGCGCACCGCGACGCCGCGGGCGTCGAGGAACTGCCCGACGTCGTGGGCGTGCACGCCCTCGACGTCGAAGGCCCACAGTCCGACGCGCTCCGCCCCAGGCGCGTCGCCGAGCAGGCGGATGCCGGGGATCGTGCGCAGTCCCTCGCCCATCCGTGCCTCGAGCGACTTCTCGTGCGCGTGCACGGCACCCATCCCCACACCGTCGAGGTACCGGACGGCCGCCGCCAGCCCGATCGCCTGCGACACCGGCTGCGTACCGGCCTCGAACCGCTGCGGCGGCGGGAGGTACGACGCCTCGTCGAGCGTCACGGTGGTGATCATCGAGCCGCCGGTGAGGAACGGCGGCAGCGCCTCGAGCGCGTCGGCCCGGCCGTAGAGGCCTCCGACGCCGTACGGCCCGAGCATCTTGTGTCCCGAGAACACCGCGAGGTCGACCCCCAGGCCGGGGAGGTCGAGCGGCAGGTGGGGCGCCGACTGGCAGGCGTCGAGCACGGTCACCGCGCCGACGGCCTTCGCCATGGCGACGAGCTCGGCCACGGGGTTCACGATGCCCAGCACGTTCGAGACGTGCGTGAAGGCGACGACACGCGTGCGCTCGCCGATGACGGCGGCTGCGGCATCCAGGTCCAGCGTGCCGTCGTCGTGCACCGGGATGTGCCGCAACACGGCGCCGGTGCGCGCGGCCAGTTCCTGCCAGGGGATGAGGTTGGCGTGGTGCTCGCTCTCGGTCACCACGATCTCGTCGCCCGCACGCAGTGCGAACCGGGCGCTCTGCGGGGCGCCGCGGCCGACCGAGGCGTTGCCGATCGCGTACGCGACGAGGTTGAGCCCGGCCGTCGCGCCGCTGGTCCAGACGAGCTGCTCGGCGGGAGCGCCGACGAAGCCGGCGACGGTGGTGCGGGCGTCCTCGAAGAGCTCCGTCGCCTCGGCGGCGAGCGTGTGTGCGCCGCGGTGGACGGCCGAGTTCGCGCGCGTGAGGAAGTCGACCTCGGCGTCGATGACCGCCTGCGGCTTCTGGCTCGTCGCCCCCGAATCGAGGTAGACCAGACGCTCGCCGTTCACGCGCTCGCCGAGGATCGGGAAGTCCGCGCTGAGGGCTGCGGCGTCGGGGAGCACGACCGGCGAGGGGGCGGGGGCGGAAAGGGTCACCCTTCCAGGCTACGCGGGATGCCGCGTCCCGGCGCCGGATCGACCGACGGGCGGCTCGGTGCCAGGGCTTCCGCCGCGGCCGGCGCTCCGGGCTCAGGGCTTCGCGGAGACGGGTGCGCTGGGTCGGGGCCCTGGCGACCGGCGCTCCGGGCTCAGGGCTTCGCGGAGACGGGTGCGCTGGGTCGGGGCCCTGGCGACCGGCGCTCCGGGCTCAGGGCTTCGCGCCGACCTGGGGTTTGGTGGCGTCCGCGCTCTCTGGCGGTCCCGCCGGGCGGATGACCCGTCGGCCCACACGGTGCGCATCGGGCGCCGACAGCTGTCCCGAACGGTCGTCGCCGGGAAGCGACCG
This sequence comes from Microbacterium sp. ZW T2_14, assembly GCF_044987405.1. NCBI lineage: Bacteria > Bacillati > Actinomycetota > Actinomycetes > Micrococcales > Microbacteriaceae > Microbacterium > Microbacterium sp. ZW T2_14. The sequence continues at coordinate 12,767 of NZ_JBJDRK010000008.1, forward strand.
CGAGCGGCGGCCGTAGATGAGCTCGGACGAATCGAGCAGCCACGGCACCAGCGTGATCGAGACGCCGTGCACGAGCATGAGCTGCTGCGCGATGCGGCGCGCGCGACGGTTGTGCAGCAGCGACTCCCACCAATGGCCGACGATGTACTGCGGCAGGTACACCGTCACCACCGCCGACCCGTGCTGCGCACGGTACTGCTTCACGAACTCCGCGATGGGGCTCGCATAGGTGCGGTAGGGCGACTCGATGATCTTCAGCGGGATGGGCATTCGGTGCGCCCGCCATTCCTCCTCGAGGGCCGCCGTGTCCTCCTTCGTCACCGAGATGTGCACGGCGAACGTCTTGTCGTGCTTCGCGGCCAGGGCGTAGTCGACCGCCTTCACCACGGGCTTCTGCAGCTTGTTGACCAGGATGAGGGCGACGTCGCCGGTCGAGCCGAAGTGCGTCTGGTCGTCCATCGCGATCTCGTGCTCGACGTCGCGGTAGTAGCGGTGCACGCCCACCATGAGGAACGACAGGATCGGGATCGCGAGGAACACCAGCCACGCGCCGTGCGTGAACTTCGTGATGGTGACGATCACGAGGACGGATGCGGTCATGGCCGCCCCGAGCGAGTTGATGAAGAGGCCCTTGCGCAGGCCGAACAGGTCGGTGCGGACCGCCTTGCTGTCGCGCTGATCGGCCGGAAGCAAGCGGATGTCTCGGATCCCTCGGGTCCAGTGGCGGATCATGCCGATCTGGCCGAGCGTGAACGAGACGAAGACGCCGATGATGTACAGCTGGATCAGGTTCGTGAGGTTCGCCCGGTAGACGATGAGCACGGCGATCGCGACGAGACCCAGGATGATCATGCCGTTCGAGTACACCAGGCGGTCGCCGCGGGTGTTGAGGGCCTTCGGGGCGTACCCGTCGCGAGCGAGCACCGAGCCCAGCAGCGGGAAGCCGTTGAACGCGGTGTTCGCGGCGAGCAGGAGCACGACCGCCGTCGCCGCCTGGATGACGAAGAAGGGGATCGAGTTCATCCCGAACACCGCCGACGACACCTGGGCCATGAGACTCGGCTGAGGGTTCGAACAGTCGAAGCCGATGAGATCGCAGGGGTTCTCGGCGTAGTGCACGCCGGACATGAGCGCGATCGCGGTGAGGCCGGCGAAGAGCAGGATCGCGATGCCGCCCATCAGCGCGAGGGTGGTCTGCGCGTTGCGCACCTTGGGCCGGCGGAACGCCTGCACGCCGTTCGACACGGCCTCGACGCCGGTCAGGGCCGAACAGCCGCTCGAGAACGCCCGCAGCACCAGCAGGATGACGGCCGCCTGGGTGAGGTCCTGGGTCTCGACCGAATACTGGGCGCTCGAGGCCACCGGCGGATTGCCCATCAGCACCTCGAAGAGCCCGACGACGATCATGACGCCGACCGACCCGATGAAGACATAGGTCGGGATCGCGAACGCACGTGACGCCTCGCGCACACCCCGCAGGTTGACGACGACGATGAGGATGACGAAGCCGACGGCCAGCTCGACACGGAACGGATTGAGGCCCGGCAGCGCCGAGATGATGTTGTCGACGCCCGAGGCGACCGACACCGCGACCGTGAGGGCGTAGTCCACGGCGAGCGCCGAGGCCACGATCACACCGGGGATCTCGCCGAGGTTCTTGCGGGCGACCTCGTAGTCGCCGCCCCCCGACGGGTAGGCCTTGATCAGCTGCCGGTAGCTGATCACGACGACGATGAGGAGCACGACGACCGCGGCCGCGACCCACGGCGCGAAGGCGAGGAAGGCAAGGCCGCCGGTCAGCAGGATCAGGAGCAGTTCCTGCGGGGCATACGCGACGGACGAGAGCGCGTCCGAGGCGAAGATCGGCAGCGCCATCTTCTTCGGCAGAAGGTGCTCGTCGGTGTCGGTGGAGGCCAGAGGGCCGCCCAGGATGAGGCGTTTGGCTTTCGGCGCCTCGTCGACCGACGGCTCACGACTTTCGTTCGTCACGGCGGGCCAGGTTACTCGTGAGGAGTTCGTGAGGACGCATCAGGATCGGCATCCTCACGGAATCCATACGGCCCCCTCGTCTGGGACACTCGAATCGTGGATGAACAGGTGATTCTCGGCCTGCTCGCGATCGCCGCGGGGCTCGCCGTCGGCGTGCTCCTGTTCGTCCCGTTCGTCGCTCTCAGCTACCGCAGACGTGGCGGCTTCGGCGCCGGCCGATTCGTCCTGTGGGGCGCCGCCCTCGTGTACGTCATGGCGATCTGGACGTACACGCTGCTGCCGCTGCCCGACCCCGACACGATCCGGTGCGCGGGCGTGAACCTCGACCTCACGGCGTTCGTCGGCGACATCCGCGGGGCGATCGCGCGCCCCGGACGCACCCTCACCGACCCGGCAGTGCTGCAGCTGCTGCTGAATGTTGTGCTGTTCGTGCCGCTCGGCTTCTTCGTCCGGGTGCTCGGCGGCCGCGGCATCCTCACCGCCCTCCTCGTCGGTCTCGGCGTCTCGGTGTTCATCGAGACCACGCAGCTCACGGGCGTCTGGGGCCTCTACCCGTGCGCGTACCGCGTGTTCGACGTCGACGACGTGCTGACCAACACGCTGGGTGCGCTCGTCGGATCGGTGCTCGCGCTCGCGGTGCCGCGGCGGCACTGGGGCACGCCCCGGTTCGCCGACGCCGATGATCCGCGCCCCATCACACGCCGGCGCCGCTTCCTCGGGATGGTGTGCGATGTGCTGGCCGCCTGGGTGCTGGGTGCGGCGGTCGCCGTCGGATTCCAGGTGCTGCTGTATGCCCTCGGCGCCGATCGGGCGGTGCGCGAGGGCACGGCCGCCTCGGTCGTCGCCGGCGCCGTGCCGATCGGGGTGTGGCTCGTCGTGACCCTCGCGACCGGGCGCACGATCGGCGACCACGCCGTGCAGCTGAGATACACCGGCGGGCAGCTTCCTGCCGCACTGTCACGGCCGCTGCGGTTCCTGGGCGGCATCGGCGGGTACCTTCTGCTGAGCGCCCTGCCCGGGGCCTGGGGCGTCGTCACGGGCGCCTTCGCGCTGATCTCGGCCGTGCTGGTGCTCACCACCGACGACCGCCGGGGCCTCCCCGGCATCGTCTCGGGCCAGAGCCTCGTCGACGCCCGCGAGCGCGTCGAGCGCTGACCGTCAGGACTCACCGCCCGGGCCGAACGGCCGAGACGAGACGCCCCGCCCGCCGGTCGGCCTCTGTTGACGGTCCGCCCCGGCCGGCGGTCGACCCTGCCCGCCGGTCGGCCGCTGCCGACGGTCCGCCCCGCGCCCGCGGCATCCACTCGTCAGGAGCCGGGTGTGTCCAGGAACTCGCGCGCGGCGACGACGAGGGCATCCACGCCGCGGCTCAGGGTCGGCTGCAGCACCGGTGCGAAGAACGGCGAGTGGTTCGTGGGGATGTCGTGCTCGACCGTGCCGGCGGCCAGTGCCTCGGCGAACGCGGCCGGGTCGACCCCGCCCCAGAACCAGAACACCAGCGGCACGCCGGCCTCGCGGGCGAACCACGAGACGTCCTCGCTGCCGGTGAACATGCCCGGGTCGATGACGGTGCCCTCGCCGAACGCGGCGTCGAAGGCGGCGACGAGGCGGTCGGTCGCGGCGACGTCGTTGATGGTCGGCGGGAGGGTGTGGTCGGTGACGATGATCGGCGGCTCCTCGGCGCCGGAGGCCTGCGCCTCGGCGCGCACGATGCGCTCGACCTTCTCGAGCACGCGTGCGCGGGCCTCGTCGTCGGGGTAGCGCAGGCTCAGCTCGAGCTTCGCCTCCGCCGGGATGATGTTGTTCTTCAGCCCCGCGTGAATCGAGCCGACGGTGACCACCGCGACGTCGCGCGGGTCGACCTCGCGCGAGACGATCGTCTGCAGCCGCATGACCGTGGCCGCCGCCATCACGACGGGGTCGATGGTGGCCTGCGGGCGTGAGCCGTGGCCGCCGCGACCCCGCAGGGTGACGGTGAGGCCGTCGGATGCCGCCATCTGCGTGCCGCTGCGCACGCCGATGGTTCCGGCAGGCAGCGGAGTGACGTGCTGGCCGAGCACGATGTCGGGCTTCGGGAACCGGTCGAGCACGCCGTCGGCGATCATCGCCTGCGAGCCGGCGCCGTACTCCTCGGCGGGCTGGAAGACGGCGACGATGGTGCCTGACCACTCGTCCTTCGTGGCGACCAGCCGCTCCAGCGCGCCGAGCAGCGCGGTGACGTGCATGTCGTGGCCGCACGCGTGCATCACCGGCACGTCCGTGCCGGACGGGTCGGTGCCGCGGGCGGTGCTGGCGTAGTCGAGGCCGGTCTGCTCGGGCACGGGGAGGGCGTCCATGTCGGCGCGCAGCCACACGACGGGGCCTTCGCCGTTGCGGATGACGGACGCGACGCCGGTCTTGCCGATGCCCTCCTCGAACTCGACGCCGAGCTCGGTGAGGTGCTGTGTGATGACTCCGGCGGTGCGGGTCTCCTGGAAGGACAGCTCAGGATGCCGGTGCAGATCGATGTAGAGCGCTTCGAGGTCGAGGGTCATGCCGTCGAGCCTATCCGCGGCGCACCCGGCGCCCCCACCGGGCCTCCCGGGTCCCGACGCGGCCCGGCGGCCGGTCACGGCGCGCCGGGCGTCAGGCGGGGAGGCGGGCCGTGGAGCCGCGCACGATGAGGTCGAACGGCAGTTCCCCAGGGCGATGCGTCGGAGCCTCCTCATCCGGCGACTCGAGGGCCTCGAGCATCGCGTCCGCGGCTCGCTCGCCCTGGCCGAGAGGGAACTGGTCGACCGTCGTGAGGCGGAAGAACTCGCCCAGCTCGTGACCGTCGATGCCGATGACCGAGAGGTCCTCGGGTACGCCGTAGCCGAGCTCGCGCGCGGCCAGCAGTGCGCCGATGGCCATCTCGTCGGAGGCCGCGAAGATCGCGGTGGGGCGGCTTCCGGGCCGCCCGAGCAGCTGCTTGGCGGCACGGAACCCGCCTTCGATCGTGAAGTCCGCCGGCTCGAACAGCGACGGGCGCACGGTGACGCCGGCATCCGCCAGCGCCAGCTCGAAGCCCTGGCGGCGCTGCGTGGGGATGTGGAAGTCGATGTCGAACTCGGGGCTCGCGCCGATATGCGCGATCTCGCGATGACCGAGCGCCAGGAGGTGCTCGGTCGCCAGGCGGGCGACGGCGACGTCGTCGACCGTCAACGTGGTGAGGCGCGGGTTCGGCCCGCCGATCGCGATCACCGGCAGGTCGAGGCCGACGAGGAGCTCGGTCTCCTCCTCGCCCAGCTCGAGCGAGATGGCGATGATGCCGTCCACGCGCTGCCGCCGCAGGAACGTGTCGAAGATGTCGCGGCGTTCCGCGCGATCCGCGGTGAGGCTGTACAGGGTGATGTCGTAGCCGCGGCGCATGAGCGCCGACGCGATGCCGCTCAGCACCGTCGAGAAGAACCAGCGGTCGAGGAACGGCACGAGCACGCCGATGTTGCGCATGCGGCCGGAGGCGAGGCTCGACGCCGACGCCGACACGACGTAGCCGAGGCTCTTCGCCGCGGCTTCGACCTTGGCCTTGGCGCCGGCCGAGACGTGGCCACGTCCGCTCAGTGCGCGGGAGACCGTCGCGGTCGAGACGCCCGCCTGGCGGGCGACCTCGTCGATGCTGACCACGTCGTCACCTCTCTTCGCTCCCGTTGACTTGCCCCATATGTACAACACGCCCGGCGTGTCGCGGACATATACGGCACGTCAGCGAGGGGGTTGCTGCGTCACCGCGGGGTCAGGCGGTGGCCACCCAGACCGTCGTGTCGGCGGGGAGCCTGCCGGCGGTCAGCGGACCGCTCGACGCGATCACGTTACCGTCCGGCAAGGCGATCGGCGTGGAACCGGTGTTCGCGACCACGGTGACATTCCCGTTGCGGAATGCCACGGCATCCGTTCCGTATCCGTCGACCCACTCGAGCGAGCCGGCACCGAGCGACCGCGCGCGGCGCTCTGCGAGCAGCGTGCGGTACAGCTCGAGCGTCGATCCCTCGACGCCCGACTGCGCGTCGCGGGCGAGCGTCGCCCACTCGGCAGGCTGAGGGAGCCACGACGCACCGCTGTCGTTGAAGCCGTAGGCCGGGGCATCCGCGTTCCACGGGATCGGCACGCGGCAGCCGTCGCGGCCGTACCGCTCGCCGTTCGTGCGGAACCAGGTCGGGTCCTGGCGGGCGTCGCCGGGGATGTCGATGACCTCGGGCAGCCCGAGCTCCTCACCCTGGTAGAGGTACGCAGAGCCGGGAAGTGCGAGCATCAGCGTCGTGGCCGCACGGGCGCGGGCGAGACCGACCTCGGGGATGGGCTGTCCGGGTGAGTCGGGACCGATGCCGTGCCCCTGGGGGTTCTCGGCGGTGAGCGCGAGCCGCGTGGCGTGGCGCACGACGTCGTGGTTGGACAGCACCCACGTGCTCGGCGCGCCGACGCCCGGGAACGCCTTCAGCGACACGTCGATGACCTTGCGCAGGTCGGCGGCGTTCCACTCGGTCGAGAGGTACGGGAAGTTGAAGGCCTGGTGCATCTCGTCGGAGCGCACCCACTGCGCGGTCCGCTCGGCGGTCGGCAGCCACGCCTCGGCGGCGAGGGCCCGGTCGCCCTGGTACTCCTCGAGGATCTTCCGCCAGTCGCGGTAGACCTCGTGCACGGCATCCTGGCCCCAGTAGGGCACGTTCTCCTCTTCGCCGCCCATCGAGCCGGCCTCGGGGTCGGGGATGTAGTCGGGGAGGCCTTCTGCCTTGATCAGACCGTGGGCGACGTCGACGCGGAAGCCGTCGACGCCGCGGTCGAGCCAGAAGCGGAGGATGCGGCGGAACTCCTCGCGGACCTCTTCGTTGGACCAGTCGAAGTCGGGCTGCGACGAGTCGAAGAGGTGCAGGTACCACTGGCCGAGCCGACCGTCGGGCTCGACGACGCGCGTCCACGCGGGGCCACCGAAGACCGACTCCCAGTTGTTCGGGGGAAGCTCGCCGTGCGCGCCCTGTCCGTCGCGGAACATGTAGCGCGCACGCTCGGCGCTGCCGGGAGCGGCGACGAGCGCCTGCTGGAACCACTCGTGCTGGTCGGACGAGTGGTTCGGAACCAGGTCGACGATGACACGGATGCCGCGGTCATGGGCTCCGGCGAGCATCGTGTCGAAGTCGGCCAGCGTGCCGAACAGCGGGTCGACGTCGCAGTAGTCGCTGACGTCGTAGCCGGCGTCCTTCTGCGGCGACCGCTGGAAGGGGCTCAGCCAGATCGCGTCGATGCCGAGGCTCTTCAGGTCGTCGAGGCGCGACGTGATGCCGGGCAGGTCGCCGATGCCGTCGCCCGACGCGTCAGCGAAGGAACGGGGGTAGATCTGATAGATGACGGCGGTGCGCCACCACTCGCCGCCGATGGGGGCGAGGAACGCGTCCGTGCGCTCAGCGGTCTCTGCGGAAGTCATGCGGCCAGTGTACTGCAAGCGCTTACAGTGCCTCGCGCGGCGGTTGCGGCATCCGTGGTCCCATCCTCGATCGAGGATCAGCCCTGCGGCGCCCGGGTTGCGTCCTCAGTTGAGGACGAGAGCCGAGACCTGCGGCACCCGGTTTGCGTCCTCAGTTGAGGACGAGCCGAGACCTGCGGCGCCCGGTTTGCGTCCTCAATTGAGGACGAGAGCCGAGATGAGGACCGACTCGCGGTGCCTCGTCCCTCATTCCCGCCAAGTTCCTCAGTTGAGGAACCATGCGGTGTCCTCAGTTGAGGAACGACGTCGGCGCACGTGGGCGACGTGGCCGGGTTGCGGCATCCGCTCGTTATCGGCCAACTGCCGAATGTCGGAGTTCTCCCGCCCCCTCGTCCGCATCTCGGCAGAACTCCGAGATCGAGCGGATGCTGGGACTCGGGGATCTGCCGGCACTCGGGCGTTTTCGAGGCAGGGGTCCGATCGCGGGCAGATCGCCGAATTCGGGCCCCTGGATGAGGCCGGGTGTGAATGTCGGGGGTTCTCGCCTCGTCCGTATCTCGGCAGAACTCCGAGATCGAGCGGATGCTGGGACTCGGGGATCTGCCGGCGCTCGGGCGTTTTCGAGGCAGGGGTCCGATCCCGGGCAGATCGCCGAATTCGGGCCGCGGGGTGAGGCGGGGTGGGAACGTCGAGTTCTCGCCTCCGTCCGTATCTCGGCAGAACTCCGAGATCGAGCGGATGCTGGGACTCGGGGATCTGCCGGCGCTCGGGCGTTTTCGAGGCAGGGGTCCGATCCCGGGCAGATCCCCGAATTCGGGCGACGGGGTGAGGCGGGAGGCCGGGCGTAGGGTGGGCGGGTGCTCTCCGAAGCCCTCACGCGCGCCGAATCCCTGATCCGCACGATCCCCGACTACCCGGAGCCGGGGGTGCTGTTCCGCGACATCACGCCCCTGCTGGCGGATGCCCGGGCGCTCCGCACCGTCGTCCACGCGATGATCGCGCCGTTCGAGGGGTCGTTCGACGTCGTCGCCGGCGTCGAGGCGCGGGGATTCCTGCTCGCCGGCGCGGCGGCGATGGAGGCCGGCGCGGGCCTGGTGCCGATCCGCAAGGCGGGCAAGCTGCCGGTGCCCGCGGCATCCGTCACCTACGCGCTGGAGTACGGCACCGCGACGATCGAGGCCCACGACGACGTCGCGGGTAGCCGCGTGCTCCTGGTCGACGATGTGCTGGCCACCGGCGGCACCCTTGTCGCGGCGCATCAGCTCGTCTCCGAGCTGGGCGGCGTGGTCGTGGGCACGGCCGTGCTCATGGAGCTCACGGCCCTCGGCGGCCGCGAGGTCGTCGGCGACGTGCACACGGTCTTCACCGCCTGACCTCGTCTTCGAGCCGAAGGTCTGCGCCGGGTGCGGGGCGTTTCGTCTCGCTCGTTCCTCGCTCGCTCAACGACCGGAACACGGACTCTCGCTCGCTCAACGGCTGGCACGCCGGAACACCGACCCCGGTCGTTGAGCGAGGGAGCGCGAGCGACCGAGACGAAACGCGGCGGGTCAGACGTACCGCAGCGGCCCAGCGGTCACCGGCGCATCGGCCCCTTCCCGGGTGCGGGGCGTTTCGTCTCGCTCGTTCCTCGCTCGCTCAACGACCGGAGTAGAAGCGCCGGCGACCGAGACGAGCCGCATCGCGCCGGCGAGCGGCGGCGGGTCATACGAAGGCCGGCAGGTCCACCCACGCGCCGGGCGCGGCATCCGCTCCGTCTCGCACGACCGTGCCCTCGATGAGGCCGTACGGGCGGTCAGCGGCGTAGAAGACCTCGTTGGGGTTCTCGAGCCCGAACGGCGACAGGTCGTACGCGAAGTGGTGCTTGTTCGGCATCGCGAAGCGCACCTCGGCGATCTCGGGGCGTGCCTCGATGGCGGCCTTGCCCATCTCGAACAGCGTCTGCTGCAGCGCGAGCGAGTGCACGGTCGCGAAGGTCGACAGCAGCACGCCGACCACTTCGGCGTACAGGCCGTTGTAGTCGATGCCGGCGGCGACGGCGTCGGGGAGGAACCGCCACCGCCCCGTGACCGAGGTCGCCATGATGCGGTCGGTCGCCTCGGGGAGGGTCGTGTACCGGTCGCGCGGGAACCCCGAGAACTCCGACCCGGTCGACTTCAGCACGGTCAGGTCCTTGACGCCGCCGGTGACATGAGTCGCGCCGTCGATCTTCTGCACGGTGGCGAGCCGGGTGCCCTGGCCTCGCCGCACGAACGAGTGGTCGTGCGGAACTCCGTCGACGACGATGCGCTCCCACTCGTACTGCTCGGCCTGCCAGAGGCCGCCCTCGATCCAGTCGAACGCCGACACGAAGTGGTCGCCGAGCTTCAGCAGGTACTCCTCGGGAGAGGGGATGCCGTGCTCCTTCGCGAAGGCGAACGCGGTGTTCTTCTGGGTGTCGGTGGCGACGATCATCGCGTTGTCGCCCTCGAGGAACGAGCTCGCCAGCGCCGCTCCCCGCAGCTGCGAGGTGACGCTCAGGTCGACGATCTCGTGGCGGGGCGTGTCACGGTAGATCCGCACGACGCGGTTCTCCGCCTTGCCGTACTTGTTGGCGCCGAGGCTCACCGAGACCATGACTAGCTCCCTCTGTAGGTCGAATACGCGAACGGGCTGAGGAGCAGCGGCACGTGGTAATGCCGGTCGGTGTCTTCGACGGTGAAGGTCACGGTGACGAGCGGATAGAACGACGCGATGCCGCGGTCGGCGAACCACGCCCCGGTGCCGAAGGTGAGCGCATACATGCCGGGCTCGAGACGCTCGGGGCCGAGGGCGGCCCGTCCGTCGGCGTCGGTGAATCCCTGGGCGACGCCGGAGGTGCCGCCGCCGGGCAGGTGCCGGGCGAGGGACACGACGACGTTCTCGGCGGGGGTTCCGCTCGACGCGTCGAGGACGTGGGTGGTGAGGTGGCTGCTCATGCGTTCATCCTTGCGTCACGGTGGCCCGCAGGCGCAGCAGGGCGATCTCCGCGAGCTGGCTCAGGGCTTCGCGCGCCTCGGTCTCGTCGTCGTTCGCGAGCCGGCGCTCGAGCTCCGCGAGCATCTCCTCGGGCGAGCGGCCCGCAGCGCGGATGAGGAACACGCGACCGAAGCGCGCCTCGTAGGCGGCGTTGCCGTCGGCGATCCGCGCGGCGACGTCGTCGGCGGCATCCGTCATCGAGGCCTGTTCGCGACGGGATGCCGCGGCCCCGGCATCCGCACCGGTGACGCGGGCGCCGATCCGGGGGTGATGCGCGAGGGCGGCGTCGAGATCGGCGCGCGTCCAGTCGCGGGCGGCGGATGCTGCGGCGGTCGCCAGCTCATCGACGTCGCGGTACGGCCTGCCGTCGACGACGGCATCCACCCATGACGGGATCGCGGCCCACACCGCGACGCCGGCACGGGCCGCCTCGGTGTCGAGCGCGTCGAAGTCGTCGATGTTCATCGCCGCCCTCCCACACCTGACGCGCCGGCCATGCCGGTGGCCCACTCACACATGACCGGCCACCGCGTGCACGAGGTCGGAGATCTCGCGCTTGTACTCGTTGAAGTCCGGACTCGTGATGTCGCGCTCGCCGGGCAGGTCGATGGTGACGACGCGGCTGATGTGACCGGGCACTCCGTGCGAGGCGCCGCCGGTCATCACGACGACGCGGTCGGCGAGGAAGACGGCCTCTTCGATCGAGTGGGTGACGAACACCACGGTCGTCTTCGTCTCGATGTGGATGCGCTTGAGCTCCGTCTGGAGGTCAGACCGGGTGAGCGCGTCGAGGGCGCCGAACGGCTCGTCCATCAGCAGGACCGTGGGCTCGTTCGCGAGCACGCGCGCGATGGCGACGCGCTGCTGCATGCCTCCCGAGAGCTGGCCGGGGTACTTGTCGGCGAAGCGGGTGAGACCGACGGTGCGGATGAACCGCTCGGTCAGCTCTCGCACCCGCGCACGAGGCAGCCGACGCCGGCGCGGACCGTAGGCGACGTTCTCGTGGACGGTGAGCCAGGGGAACAGCCCGTAGTCCTGGAACACGACACCCCGTTCGGGGCCGGGCGCGGTGATCGGCGCGCCACCGACGGTCACCGTGCCGCCGGTCGCCGCTTCGAAGCCGGCGAGGATGCGCAGCACGGTGCTCTTGCCGCAGCCGGAGGCGCCGACGATCGCCACGAACTCGCCCGAGGCGATGTGCAGGTCGACGTCGGCGACGGCCAGTACGCCGGCACCCTCCGGGCCGTAGCGCTTGGAGAGGTCGCTGATGTCGACCTCGGCGGTGGTGATGGTGGTGTCGCTCATGGCGGGTCCTGTCACTTGATCAGCGGGCGGCCGCGGGTGAACAGCCGGAACGCGCCCATGAGGATGCGGTCGGAGAGGAAGCCGGCGACGCCGACGACCATCATGCCGACGACCACCATGTCGGTGCGCACCACGTCGCGGGCGAGGATGATGTTGGCGCCGAGGCCGACGCTCACCCCGACCCCCTCGCCGAGGACGAGCACGACCCAGGCGATCCCGAGACCCACCCGCATGCCGTTGACGACAGCCGGTGCGGAGGCCGGGACGACGACCTGGGCCAGCACCTCCCAGCGGCGGGCTCCCAGCATCCGTCCGGCCTCGATGAGGCGCGGCGGGACCTCTTTGGAGCCGCTGATGGCGCCGAGGACGATCGGGAAGAACGCCGACAGCGCGATGAGGAAGATCGTGGCCTGGTCACCCCACCCGATCAGGAGGCCGACGAGCGGCACCCAGGCGGTCGCGGGAATGGGGCGGAAGAGGTTGATGAACGGATCGAAGAGCGCGTCCATCGTGTAGTAGCGGCCCATCAGGATGCCGAGGGGCACGGCGATCGTCGACGCGATGGTGAACCCGACGAGCACGCGCAGCGAGGACGTGCCGAGGTTGACCCACAGGTCGCCCGAGAAGGCGTCGTCGTGGACGCCGCCGAAGGCGTAGTCCCAGAGCGATGCGACGACCTCGGCGGGAGAGGGCAGGAACCCCATGCGGATGCCGACGACGGGGATCTCCCACGCCTGCTCGCGTCCGACCTGCCAGAGGACGAGGAACAGGATCGGCACGATGCTGCCGAGCAGCACGCGGTTCAGTGCGGAGCCGCGGGCGAACGGTCGGGGCCGGGGGCGCGGCGCAGGCGAGGGAGCGGGGGCGAGGTCGGTCACGATGGCCTGGGCCACGATGACCTCCTTTCGAGCGGATGCCGGATCCGGCGGTGGTGCGGTGCGGTGAAGCGGTGCGGTGAGGGGAGGGCGGTGGCGGCGCGGGGCCCGCCGCCACCGCCTGACGTCACGGGGCGAACGTCGTATCGACGATGTCCTCGCCCGTGGGTGCGTCCGTGATGAGGCCGATGTCGGCCATCGCGGAGGCGAGCGCCTCGAGCTGGCCGACGTACTCGTCGGACAGGTCGGAACGCAGCCAGAAGTTCTCGAGCGCGGAGGCGAAGACCTCCTCATCGCCGCCGAACTCCTCGACCATGCCCGGCAGCCACTCGTCGATGTTGTCGGCCATGTACTCGGTGGTGGCGGCGTGGGTGTCGACGACCTTCTGCACGAGCTCGGGGTTCTCCTCGATCAGTGCGCCGGTGGTGATGAGACCGATGTTGACCTTGCCGATGGGCGTCGAGTACGGGTCGACGACCTCGGTGCCGCCGTTCGCCTTCGCGATGGAGACGCCGATCTCGACGCCCATGAATGCCGCGATGTCGCCGGCCGCGAAGGCGGAAGCCATCTCGGGCACCGGAATGACGGTGAGGGCGAAGTCCTCGGGGGTGAGGCCGGCGTCCTCGATCAGCAGCCGCAGGGCGACCTCCTGCGCCGAGCCCTGGACGATGCCGATCTTCTCGCCGACGAGCTCGTCGAGCGACGACTCGCCGTTGCCGATGAAGCCCGAGCCGCCGTCGGCGGCGCTGGCGACGACCTTCAGGTCGCGGTCCTGCGAGATGGAGGCGATCGTCGGCGTGACGCCCGAGATGGCGAAATCGATCGATCCCGACACGAGGGCGTCCGAGAGCGCCGGCGTGGTGTCGAGCGTGACGACCTCGAACTCGACGCCGTCGACGGCGTGGTCGTTGTAGAGGAACGGCTGGTAGAAGTGCGGCTGGCCGCGGAGCGTGCCGATCTTGACCGTGACGGTCTCCTCGCTCGACGAGCCGCCCGACGACGCGTCGGCGGCGGACGAGGAGCCGCTGCAGCCGGCGAGTGCGAGGACTGCGGCGGTGGCGAGGGCGGCAGCGCCGGCGAGGCGCTGGGTGAGGGTGCGATGAGAGTGGGGGCGCATGGATGGGACTCCTGGATGGGCTCCGGCGACGGAGGGCGGGGGATGCTGTGTGTGGGACTGGCCCCATTCAAGGACGCCCGTTCGCGCGGGGCGTGAAGGCCGTGTAACGAGCGTGTTAAGTGATCGCTTAACGCCCCGATCGGCCCCGCCGCCCGCCGCGCGGGGTCTCGGCCATCGTCGCCGGCGTCATACGATGTGGCGCACAGCCCGGCCGGCAGCCGGAGTCAGGAGACCGCCCATGGGTGAGGTGCCCACGCAGATAGGACCGCGCCTGCGCACGCTCCGGATCGCCACGGGGCGGTCGCTGTCGTCCGTCGCGCACGAGCTGGGGATCTCGTCGAGTGCCCTGTCGCAGATCGAGACGGGGGTCATGCAGCCCTCCGTCAACCGGCTGATCGAGCTCGTAGGGGTGCTCCGCGTGCCGGTGTCGGCGATCTTCGACGACCCCGGCGTCTTCGCCCCGCGACCGCAGGACGATCGCGCCGACGTCACCGAGCAGCTGCCGGGCGTGCTCGTCGCGTATGCCGAAGGGATGTCGCCTGCCGAACTGGCCGAGGGGGTCACGTATCGGCGGCTCTCGCCGGCGTCGCTGCCGGGAGTCGACTGGTTCGAGTCGACGTATCCGCCCGGCTCGTCGTCGAGCATCGACGGCACGATGCTCGTACACGCGGGGTACGAGAGCGGATGGGTCGCCCGGGGCGAGCTGACCTTCGAGTTCGCCGACGGAAAGGTGCGGCTGGGCCCGGGCGGGTCGCTCTCGTTCCCGGCGTCGCGCCCCCACCGCGTCCTCAACGACACGGCCGAACCGGCCGTCGCGATCTGGCTCACGCTCACCGGGCCGGGCACCGGCGCAGCCGTCGGCGCCGGGGGCGATGCCGGCGCCGAGCCCTAGTCACGAGGGTGTTACACGGGAGAAACCCGCGCGGCGATATTAAGCAATAGCTTTACGGATGCCGCACCCCTGCGCCGCGGCATCCGTTCATCGACACCCTCTGGAGATCGCCCATGACCTCTCCCGCCACCCCGCACCGGCCGGGGATCGAGACGCGATGACACGCGGGCGTTCGGTCATCCGCGCCCAGCGCACCTGGATCGGAGGGTCGTTCCGGCCGGCCGCGGTCGTCGTCGAGCGAGGGATCATCGCCCGGATCGTCGATGTGCGGGCGCATGTCACCGGCGCACGCACGGTGCTCGTGCCCGACGACGCGGTGCTCCTCCCGGGACTCGTCGACTCGCACGTGCACGTGAACGAGCCGGGCCGCACCGAGTGGGAGGGCTTCCGATCGGCCACTCTCGCGGCCGCCGCGGGCGGCGTCACGACCATCGTCGACATGCCGCTGAACTCTCTGCCGCCGACCACCACGCCGGAGGGGCTCGAGGTCAAGCGTGCAACGGCCGGGCCGTCGGCGTTCATCGACATCGGCTTCTGGGGCGGGGCGGTGCCCGAGAACCTGGGCGCCCTCGCGCCCCTGCACGAGGCCGGAGTGTTCGGGTTCAAGTGCTTCCTCTCCCCGTCGGGCGTCGACGAGTTCGGCCACCTCGACCGTGCGCAGCTGCTCGCCGCGATGACCGAGATCGCGGCCCTCGGCTCGCGGCTGATCGTGCACGCCGAGGACCCGGCGCTGCTGCACGACCACGGTGCGCTCGGCCGTGAGTACGGCGCGTTCCTGGCGTCGAGGCCCGCCCGGAGCGAGGCATCCGCCATCGACGCCGTGATCGACGCCGCCCGGCGCACCGGCGCCCGCGCCCACATCCTGCACCTGAGCGACGCCCACTCACTGCCCGCGATCCGGGCGGCCAAGGCCGAGGGGGTCGCGCTCACGGTCGAGACGTGCCCGCACTACCTGACGATCGCCGCCGAGGAGATCCCCGACGGCGCGAGCGAGTTCAAATGCTGCCCGCCGATCCGCGAGGCGGCGAACCGCGACCTGCTCTGGGAGGGCATCGTCGACGGCACGATCGACGCGATCGTGAGCGACCACTCGCCCTCGACCGTCGACCTGAAGCGCTCCGGCGGCGGTGACTTCGGCCTGGCGTGGGGCGGGATCTCCGGACTTCAGGTGGGTCTCGCGGCGGTGTGGACCGAGGCGCGGAGCCGCGGCATCCCGCTCGAGACGATCCTGCCGCTCTACACGACCGGGCCGGCCCGGGTCGCCGGGCTCGACGACGTCGGGACCATCGAGGTCGGTGCGCCCGCGCACCTGACGGTGTTCGGCGTCGACGACCCCTTCGCGATCGACGCCGCGCGGCTGCTGCACAAGAACCCGATCACCGCGTACGACCGACGCGTGCTGACCGGCCGCATCCGCCGCACGTGGCTGCACGGCGAGTCGGTGTTCGACGTCACGGCGGGCGGCCCTGGCGAGGCGCCGCGGTTCCGCGGTGAACCGCGCGGCCGCCTGCTGCGGGCGGCGGCCCGCGGCGATGGTGCCGGCAACGCGGGCCTGCCGGCAGACGCGCCGGGAACGAACCGGCAGACGCCGACCAGCCCGACCGCGCCGCCGGTGCTGCAGCGCGGCACCGGGCTGATCCCGGGCGATCACTACGTGCCGGCCGCGCCGGACACCGTGATGTGGGGCAGGCTGCCGTGCGGGACGGATGCCGCGGTGCTGACGATCGCGCCGGGTGACACCGTGACGTTCGACACCGTCAGCCACGAAGGCATCCTCGAGGATCAGGGCAAGGACCCGCTGGCCTTCTTCACGGGTCACGGCGTGGCTTCGGCATCCGTCCTCGACGATGCGATCGAGATCGCCGCGACCCTGTCGCGCGACCCCGCCGCCGACGGGCCGCACGTCGTCACGGGCCCCGTCTTCGTCGAGGGCGCCGAGCCCGGGGACCTGCTGAAGATCACGGTGGAGCGGCTCGTTCCCCGCGTGCCGTACGGCGTGATCTCGAACCGTCACGGCAAGGGCGCCCTCGTGGGCGAGCTGCCCCGGGGTGCGGCGAACGTGAGCGTCTTCACCCCGGTGGAAGAGCGCGCGTCGGGGCTCGTGGGTCTCCTGCCCGTGACCGAGGGCGGGCAGCGCGTCGTCGAGTTCCCGCTCGCCCCCTTTCTCGGCACGATGGGCGTCGCGGTGGCCGGCGCGGAGCGGCCGCACTCGGTTCCGCCCGGCGCGCACGGTGGCAACATCGACATCAACCTCCTCACCGAGGGTGCGGTGCTGTACCTCCCGGTGCAGGTGCCCGGGGCGCTCGCGTACGTCGGCGACCCGCACTTCGCGCAGGGTGACGGCGAGGTGGCGCTGACCGCGCTCGAGGCATCCCTGCGTGCCACGCTGCGCTTCGAGGTGGTGCCACGCGCGACCGCGCTCGCCGAGTTCGGCGAGGTGGCCGGCCCCCTCGCCCGCGCGGGCGGCTATCTGGTGCCCACCGGACTCGACCCCGATCTGAACATCGCGATGCGCAACTGCGTGCGCGCGGCGCTCTCGCTGCTGCAGGCGCGCTACGGCATGGACGAGCACCTCGCCTACGCGTACCTCTCGGCGGCGACCGACTTCGACATCTCGCAGGTGGTCGACATCGTGTGCGGGGTGCACGCGCGCATCCGCGAGGCGGACTTCGCGGGGGCGGATCGTGGCTGAGCCCACGCGGGGGACCGTCGTACCCGGTGCCGAGTCGGTGCCAGGCGACCTGCTCGCCGCGTTCGAGCGGTACGAGACGGCGATCGTCGCCGACGATGTCGCCGTGCTCGACGAGACGTTCGCGCCCGGTCCCGATACGCTCCGCGGTGACAGCGCGGGCCTCCTCGTCGGGCACCACGCGATATCGGCCTTCCGCGGTACGCGCGGCGGCGTCGCGCCGCGGTCGATCGAGCGCATCGAGCACCGGGCGCTGGGGACGGATGCCGCGCTCCTCGTCTCCGTCTCGCGCTACGCCGGCGGAGGCCGAGGCCTGCAGACGCAGGTCTGGCAGCGCATCGACGGGGCGTGGCGGATCACCGCGGCCCACGTCTCGCCGCGCCCGCAGCCGCTGGACCGCACCGTCTGGCGCACGGTCGGCGACCCGCTGTGGCAGGGCGCGTGGGAGGGAGCGCTGACGGGGCTCACGATCGCGGTCAAGGATCTCTTCGCGATCAAGGGCTATCGCATCGGCGCCGGCAACCCGGCCTTCCTGGACTCCGCGCGCCCCGAGACCACCACCGCCCCGGCGGTCAGCGATCTGCTCCGCGGCGGGGCATCCGTGCGCGGCATCGCCCGCACCGACGAGTTCGCCTACTCGATCGCGGGCGACAACGTGCACTACGGCACCCCGCCGAACGGCGCGCTGCCCGGGGCTCTTCCCGGCGGCTCGTCGAGCGGGCCGGCGAGCGCCGTGGCCACCGGCCAGGCCGACATCGGATTGGCGACCGACACCGCCGGGTCGGTGCGGGTGCCGGCCTCGTATCAGGGGCTGTGGGGACTCCGCACGACGCATGGCCTCGTGCCGCGTCAGGGCCTCCTCCCGCTCGCGCAGTCCTTCGACACCGTCGGGTGGCTCACGCGCGACGGCGACACGCTGCAGCGCGTCGTGGACTGGTGCCTCAGCTACGACGGTGCGTCGTCGGCGAGCGAGGGCGCCGAGCCCGACGGAGAGCCGGCAGCGGAATCCGGCCGCGGACGCTGGGGCGAGTCCGGCGCCGACCTGCCGTGGCGCTTCGTCGTGCCCGACGAGGCGCTCGCCGCAGCCGAGCCGGCCACGCGCGACGCCGTCGCGTCGCTGCTGGCTCGACTCGCCGCCGCACCCGATGGTCCCGCCGTGTCGCGCGCATCGCTCGGCGACCTCGACGCCTACCTCGTGCCCTTCCGCACCGTGCAGGCCGCCGAAGCCTGGCGCAACAACGGCAGGTGGGTGCGCGAGCATCCTGGCGCCGTCGGTCCGGCTGTGGCCGAGCGGCTCGCCGCCGCTTCCGCCGTCACCGCCGAGGACGAGGCATCCGCTCGCGCCCTTCTTGCGCCGCTGCGTGACCGTGTGCGGGAGCTGGTGCAGTCCTCGGTGCTGCTCCTGCCGACCGTGCCCGGCCCGGCGCCGGCACGCGGCCAGAGCGGTGAGGGCATCGACGCCGTGCGCCTGGCCACGCTCCGCATGACGACGCCGGCCGCCGTCGCGGGACTGCCCGCCCTGTCGGTGCCGCTCCTCACGGTGCCCTCCGTCCTCGGCCCCGCGCCGGTCGGGCTCTGCCTCGTCTCGCGCGAGGGCACCGACATCGCGCTCGTGCGCCTCGCGCGGCGCCTCGCCGCGGCCGTCTCAGCTTCTGGAGTCACGCCATGACCGACCTTCCCGGACCGATCGACCCGCCCGCACGGCTCCTGATGGGCCCCGGTCCGATCTCGGCCTATCCGAGTGTGCTGCGTGCGATGTCGGCGCCCCTCGTCGGGCAGTACGACCCGTTCATGACCGCGACCATGACCGAGACGCAGGAGCTCTACTGCGGTGTCTGGGCCACGGGCAACGAGGCGACCCTGCTGATCGACGGAACCTCGCGCGCCGGCATCGAGGCCGCGATCGTGTCGCTCGTGCGCCCGGGCGACCGCGTGCTGGTGCCGGTGTTCGGCCGCTTCGGCCATCTGCTCGCCGAGATCGCCGAGCGTGCCATGGCCGAGGTGCACACGATCGAGACGGCCTGGGGTCAGGTCTTCCCGGTGTCGGTCATCGAAGAGGCGATCGTGCGGGTGAAGCCCACGCTCCTCGCGCTGGTGCAGGGCGACACGTCGACCACGATGAACCAGCCGCTCGACGAGATCGGCGCGATCTGCGCACGGCACGGCGTGCTGTTCTACACCGACGCGACGGCGACGCTCGGCGGCAATCCGTTCGAGGCTGACGCCTGGGGGCTGGATGCCGCCACCGCCGGTCTGCAGAAATGCCTCGGCGGCCCGTCGGGGTCGTCGCCGCTCACCCTGTCGGACCGCGCCGTCGAGGTGGTGCGGTCGCGCACGCGGGTCGAGGCGGGCATCCGCGAGGCCGACGACGTCTCGGCGGCCGATTTCGTGCGCTCGAACTACTTCGATCTCGGCATGATCCTCGACTACTGGGGTCCGCGGCGCCTCAACCACCACACCGAGGCGACGTCGATGCTGTACGCCGCCCGCGAGTGCGCGCGGGTGCTGCTGATCGAGGGGCGGGATGCCGTCATCGAGCGTCATCGCGTCGCCGGGGCGGCGATGCTGGCCGGCGTCCAGGCCCTGGGCCTGGAGGTGTTCGGCGACCTCGCCCACAAGATGAACAACGTGGTCGCCGTCGAGATCCCGTCCGGCGTGCCGGGCGATGAGGCCCGCCGGGTCATGCTCGAGGACTTCGGCATCGAGATCGGCACCTCCTTCGGGCCCCTTCACGGCCGGGTCTGGCGCATCGGCACCATGGGCTACAACGCCCGCGAGGACGCCGTGCTGACGACGCTCGCCGCCCTTGAGGCGGTGCTGCGGCGGTTCGGCGCGTCGGTGCCGGCCGGTGGCGGGACGGATGCCGCGGCCGACGTCTTCCGGAGCTCCTGACGATGGCCCTGCTCGCGGTCGACCGCGACCGCATCGCCGCGGCGGCGCGTCGCGTGATGGCGCGGTGCGACGAGCTCGCGCGCGTGTCGGCGACGAGCCGCGGGATCGAGCGCGTGTACCTGTCGCCCGAGCACGCACGGGTGAACCGGCTCGCCGCGGAGTGGATGCGCGAGGTGGGGATGGCGACGAGCCAGGACGCCGCGGGCAATCAGCTCGGGCGGATCGCGCCGGCGTCGGGCGATGTCGATGCGCCGGCACTGCTGCTCGGCTCGCACCTCGACACCGTGCCCGACGCGGGACGCTTCGACGGGATCGTCGGCGTGCTGATGGCCCTCGAGGTCGCGCGCCTGCTGCGGGCACCCGGCGACGGGCCGGCCCGCACCGGCCTGCCGTTCGCACTCGAGGTGATCGCGTTCTCGGACGAGGAGGGCACCCGCTTCGGCAAGGCGCTGCTCGGCTCGTCGGCCGTCGCGGGGACGTGGGACGACGAATGGTGGACGCTGACGGATGCCGACGGCACGAGCCTGCGCGAGGCCTTCCTGGAGTTCGGGCTCGACCCCGGACGCGTGGGCGAGGCGGCGCGTCGGCCCGCCGAGCTCGTGGGGTACCTGGAGGTCCACATCGAGCAGGGCCCTCAGCTCGACCGCCGCGGCGAGTCGCTCGCGGTGGTGTCGTCGATCGCGTCGGCGCGGCGCTTCCAGCTCACCATCGAGGGCGAGGCGCGCCACGCGGGCGGGACGCCCTACGACATGCGGCGCGACGCGCTGCTCGGCGCCTCCGAGGCGGCGCTCGCCGTCGAGCGCCTCTGCCGCGCCGAGCATCACATCATCGGCACCGTCGGTCAGCTCGAGGCATTCCCGGGGGCGGTCAACGTCGTGCCCGGCGAGGCGCGGCTGTCGCTCGATCTCCGGGGCGAGTTCGACGGTGAGCGGGATCGCGTGTGGCTCTCGATCGAACGCGAACTCGACGCGATCATGGGGCGCCGGGGCCTGCGGTGGCGGGCCCACGAGGTGCACAGCGCACCCGCCGTGTTCTGCGCGCCCCTGCTGCAGGATGTCGTGCGCGAAGGCATCCTGTCGACGCTCCCGGGCGACGGTGCCGGCGAGCCTGCCGTCCTGTTCAGCCCCGCGGGACACGACGGCATGGCCATCGGCGCGATCACCGACGTCGGCATGCTGTTCCTCCGGAACCCCGACGGCATCAGTCATCACCCCGACGAGGCGGTGTCGGCCGGCGACGTCGCCCGCGGCATCCAGGCCCTCGCAGAGTCCGTGCTGCAGCTCGCCGCCGATCGGTGAACCAGACGCGGCTCCGCACCCCTCCGCGAAACCGGGGAATGTCGTCGAACCCGAGGACATCGCCCTATGGTTCGACGGAATTCCCCTGGTTCGCGTTCGCGAAGGCGGAGGATCGCGTTCGCGCGGTGGTGCGGGCCGCAGCTCAGCGCCCGGAGGTGGGCATGCCCATGCGGGCCAGCACGACGTTCTCGACGACCTGGACGATGTTGTAGAGCAGCAGCGTCACGATCGTGATGAGCGCGACCGACGCCCACAGCTCGTCGAAGCGGGCGGAGGCGCTGAACTTCTGGATCATCCCGCCGATGCCCTGACCCGTCGACAGCCACTCCGCGAGCAGGGCTCCGGTCACCGCACCCGGCACCGAGACCCGTGCCGCTGCGAAGAGCGACGGCAGTGCTCCCGGGACGTTCACCTTGCGCAGCTGCGTCGCGCGACCGCCGCCGTAGACGTGGACGAGGTCGAGGCTTTCCTTCGACGCCCGGCTGAGGCCGAACATGATCGAGGCGAGCGCGGGGAACAGGACGACGATCGAGCCGATGACGGCGACGGATGCCGGGGTTCCGCGTCCGGTGATCAGGATGATGACCGGGGCGATGGCCACGAGCGGCACCGAGCGCAGCAGCAGCGCGAGCGGCATGACGCCCATCTCGACCGACCGCGACAGCGAGAAGGCCAGGGCGAGGACGACGGCCACGAGCATGCCCACCACGAACCCGATCGCGGCATCGGTGAGGGTCTGTGCCAGCAGCGGCATCATCTCGGCGCGGTTCGCGGCGGCCTCGTCGGACGTGAAGAAGAACTCCCACACGTCGGCGGGGCCCTTGGCGACGTAGGGCGAGATGCCGGTGAGGTTCACCACCGCCCACCACAGCGCGAGCACGATGACGAACGTGAGCAGGGCGTTCAGCAGTGAGCGGCCGACCGTGCGCGAGACCGCGGTGGCGCGGGCCGAGCGCGGCACGGAGGTGGTCGGCGCGGAGGGGGCAGGAATCGTCGCGGTCATGCCGCCACCGCCTTTCCGGAGACCCAGGGCGTGACCGCTCGCGCGACCAGGCCGACCAGCGCGTACCCGATCAGCGCGACGATCGCCGAGAGCAGGAACACCGCCCAGACGCGCGCCGAGTCGAGGTCGCCCTGCAGGCGGATCAGGGTGATGCCGACGCCGCGGTCGGTGCCTCCCATGTATTCGCCGAGGATCGCGCCGAGGAAGGCGGAGGGCACGGCGATCTGCAGCGCGTTGAGGATCGCGGGTGTCGCAGCGATGAGCCGCACCTTGCGCAGCTGCGTGAACCGCGATCCGCCGTACACCCGCACGACGTCGAGGCTCGAGCGGTCCGCCGCCCGGAAGCCGAGCAGGGCGCCGACCACCGTTGTGAAGAAGACGGCGAGAGCGGCGAGGAAGATCGCCGTCGCACTCGGATCGCCGGCGCGCTTCGCGCCGCCCAGCACCACGATCGCGATGCCCCCGACCGCGACCACCGGCAGGCAGTAGCTGACGACGGCGATCTGCACCACGACGGTCTCGATGCGCGGCACCAGCAGCACCGTCGCCGCCACCAGCAGCGCGATGCCGTTGCCCCACGCGTAGCCGATCAGCGCCTCGGTGATCGTGACCTGGAAGACGCTCCAGTACGCGGCCAGCCCGTCCTGCCAGATCGTCTGGAACACGACGAACGGCGACGGCACCGGCGTGAACGTGGTGCCCGGCGGCGGCTGGAAGACGGTGACGGAGAACAGCCACCAGGCGGCGATCAGCGCGATCGCGCCGATGAGCCCCGCCAGCCAGCCGGGGAGGGAGCGCCCGCGCATCAGGACTCCGCGGCGGCGCGGCCGTCCGCGCCGAAGAGCAGCTCCGACGCGCGGTCGACGAGGAGGTGGAACTCGGGGGAGCGCTGCATGTCGGGCGTGCGCGGATGCGGCAGGTCGACCTCGATGATCTCCTTGATGCGGCCGGGACGCGGCGACATCACCGCGACACGGTCGGACAGGAAGATCGCCTCCGAGACGCCGTGCGTCACGAGCAGGGTGGTGGCCGGCTTCTCGGTCCAGATCCGCAGCAGCTCGAGATTGAGGTTCTGACGCGTCATGTCGTCGAGCGCGCCGAACGGCTCGTCGAGCAGCAGGACCGAGGGCTTGAGGGCGAGGGCGCGCGCGATCGACACGCGCTGGCGCATGCCTCCCGACAGCTGCGCGGGCTTCGCCTTCTCGAAGCCGGTGAGGCCGACGAGGGCGATGAGCTCGTCGATGTAGGCCTTGTCGACCCGGCGGCCGGCGATCTCGAAGACCAGCCGGATGTTCGCCGCGACGCTGCGCCACGGCAGCAGCGCGTGGTCCTGGAAGGCGATGCCCAGTTCGCTGTCGCGGCGCAGCTGCGCCGGCGTCTTGCCGTCGACGAACACCTCGCCGGTGGTGGGCGTCTCGAGGTCGGCGAGGATGCGGAGGATGGTCGACTTGCCGCAGCCCGAAGGGCCGAGCAGGGCGAGGAACGACCCCTGGTCGGTGTGCAGGTGGGTGTCCTGCAGGGCGGTCACGCTCTGCCCGCGACCCGTCTGGAACGTCTTGCTGAGTCCATCGATGCGGATGCCGGTGCCCGGGGCGGGCGCCGCCGGCGAGGTGTCCCCCGCCGGCGACGCCGCGGCCGCGGCATCCGTCGCCCTGGTGCTGTTCAGGTGCGTGTCGGTCATGATGATTGCCGCCCGGTCTCGGGGACTACGGCAGGTAGTCCTTGAGCTCGGGGTTCTCCTCGTAGATCTCGTCGATGATCGTCGTGTCGAACAGGTCGTCGACCGAGACGTCCCAGCCGGCCGCGGCGAGCGACGCGACGGTCTGCTCCTTGAGCTCGTCCGAGATCGTGAACAGGCCGTTCGCCTCGGTCTCGTCTGTCGAGATCAGCAGCTTCTCGGCCTCGAGACCCTTGGCGGTCTTGACATGGTCGAGGGCGCCGAAGACGGCCTCCAGGCCGTCCTCCGACTCGGATGCCGCCTCGTTGTAGTACGTCTCGATGAGGGAGACCGTGTCATCGGTCGACTCCTGGAAGACGTCGGTCCAGCCCTTGATCTCGGCGATCAGAAACGCCTTGAGCAGGTCCTTGTTCTCCGCGAGGAACTGGTCGGTGACGCTGAACGCCTCCGCGACGTACGGCACGCCGTTCTCGGCGTAGGAGAGGTTGGTGACTTCGTAGCCGGCGAGTTCGACGGTGAGGGCCTCGTTCGTCAGGTAGGCCATGAAGCCGTCGACCTCGCCGTTCATCAGCGGGGTCGGGTCGAAGTCCACCGGCACGACGGTGACATCGGCCGGGTCGATGTCGTTGGCGTTCAGCAGCGCGGCGAACACCGAGGCGTTGGAGTCCTGCACGCCGATGGTCTTGCCCACGAGGTCCTGCGGCGTGGTGATGTTGCCGCCGTCGGCGAGGGACAGGATGGTGAAGGGGTTCTTCTGGAAGGTGGTGCCGATGATCTTCAGCGGCGCCTCCTCCTCGGCGACCGCGGCGCCGATCGAGGCCGCGTCGCTGAGGGCGACCTCGACGGTGCCCGAGAGCAGCTTGGCGACGCCGGTGTCGGGTCCGGAGATGCCGATCACCTCGTCGAAGCCGGCCTCGTCGTAGTAGCCGTTCTCGTAGGCGTAGAACTCGCCCGCGAACTCCTCGTTCTTGATCCACGAGTACTGGACGCTGATCTCGCCGTACGAGGCCTCCTCTTCGCCACCGCCGCTCGCACCGGGCGCGGAGCCCCCGGATGCGCAACCTGCGAGGACGAGGGCGGAGGTGAGGAATGCAGCTGCTGCGGCCGCGATGCGGCCGGGCCGCGTCAGGTTGCTGTGTCGTGCCATCGGGTGTGGCTCCCCTTCTGATGCGATGTGATCTGAGCGACGCTATGACCTCGACGTTTCGCCTCGTGCGCCCCGGTGTTTCCGGGGTGTGACGAGGTGCGCCGAGTGGCCGAACCGACGGCGGGGAGCTCGGCTTCAGCGGCCGACGGATGCCTCGACCGGGACGGATGCCGCCGCCCCGGCGCCGTCGTTCACGAGGCGCCACACCCGCTCACGGGTGAACGGCTGGTGGTACGGCCGACGGCCCACGGCACGTGCGATCGCGTTGCCCACGGCTGCGGCGACCGGGTTGTAGGGGGACTCGCTCATGGACTTCGCGCCGAACGGCCCCACCGAGTCGTGGGTCTCGGCCAGCAGCACCTCGGTGGTCGGGACGTCGGCGAACTGCGGCACGCGGTACAGGCGGAACGCAGGATTCGCGACGGCCCCCGTGTCGTCGATCAGCACCTCTTCGTAGAGCGCGCTGCCCAGGCCCTGCGCGGCACCGCCCTCGATCTGCCCCCGGCACTGCGCCGGGTTCATCACGAACCCCGCGTCGGCGGACTGCACCGACTGCAGCACCCGCACCGTGCCGGTCTCCGGATCGACGGCCACGCGGACGGCGTGGACGTTGAACGACAGGCTCCGCTCGTCGCCGTGCTCGCTGCCGGTGCCGACGATGCCCTCCGCCGTCCGGTGTGCAGCCACGGCGGCTCGCACCAGTTCGGTGTACGAGACCAGGCGACCGCCCGCCTGCACCCCGCCGGGAGCCAGGCGCACGGCGTCCGTGCCGGTGATCCGGCGCGCGGACTCGAGCATGCGCGTCTTCAGCTGCCGGCACGCGGCGGTCAGCGCCTTGCCGGCGCCGGTGACGCCGGCCGAGGCGAACGCTCCGGTGTCGTGCAGGACGAGATCGGTGTCGGCGCCGCGCAGCACGATCCGCTCCGGCGTGGCCTCGAGCACGGTCGCCGCGATCTGGCGCATCACGGTGCTCGTGCCGTTGCCGAACTCGGCCGTTCCCACTGCGAGTGCGATCGTGCCGTCGGTGCGGAGCGTCGCCGACGTGTGCGCGTGGTGGCCGCCGGGGGCCATCGCGGCGATGAACGACAGCGCCATGCCCTCGCCGACGAGCCAGCCGTCGGGCGCCGTCACGCCGTTGCCGCGACGCAGCGCGCCCTGCGCCAGATCGAGGCACTGGTCCAGGCCGTAGCTGCCCCACACCAGGTCTTCGTCGTGCTCATCGCGCACGGTGAGAAGCGGGTCGCCTGCACGCACGGCGTTGAGGCGGCGCAGGTCGAACGGATCAATGCCGAGCCGCTCGGCGAGCATGTCCATCGCCGACTCGACGCCGAGGATCACCTGGCCGAGCCCGTAGCCGCGGAAGGCCCCGGACGGCACGTTGTTCGTGTAGACGACCTCGGCGTCCACGCGCTTCACCGAGCAGCGGTAGACGTTGATCGACTCGGCGCAGCCGTGGAACATCACGCCGATGCCGTGGTTGCCGTAGGCGCCGGTGTCGCTCAGCACGTCGAGTCTGATGGCCGTGAGGACGCCCTCCGCCGTGGCGCCGAGGGTCACGCCGACCCGGAACGGATGCCGCACGGAGGCGCGCCGGAACTCGTCGGCGCGCGTGAACTCGTACGCCACCGGGCGTCCGGTGCGCAGCACGGCGAGGGCGACCAGGTCTTCGGCGAACATCTCCTGCTTGCCACCGAAGCCGCCGCCCACGCGTGCCGCATGGACCCGGACACGCTCGCGGGGCAGCTCGAACAGCCGCGCCAGCTCGTCGCGCACGAGGAACGGCACCTGCGTGCTCGAGCGGATGACGAGCCGGCCCTCCTCGTCGAGGCGGCCGACCGCGCCGTGGGTCTCGAGCTGCGCGTGCGAGACACGGCTCGTCCGCCACGTGCCCGTGACGGTGACCGCGCTCGCCGCGAGGGCCGCGTCGACATCCCCGCCGATGCCGTCGTGCAGCGTCGAGAGGACGTTGCGGGATGCCTCGGCCACGCGATCCTCGGCCGTCAGGCCGGCGTGCAGCACCGGTGCGCCCGGACGCCGCGCGTGTTCCGGGTCGAACACCGCCTCGAGCACGTCGTACTCGACGGCGATCAGACGGCAGGCCTCGTCGGCGGCCTCGGCCGTCTCGGCGACGATGGCGGCCACCCGCTGCCCGACGAAGCGCACGACGTCGTCGAGGATGCGGGTGTCATCGGGGTCGTCCTCGCGGTGCTCGTGCCGCGCGGTGGAGAACCGCCGCCCCGTGACGTTCTGGTGCGTGAAGACGGCGACGACCCCGGGCACCGCACGCGCCGCCGTCGCGTCGATCGAGACGATGCGGGCGTGCGCGTGAGGCGAGCCGACGACGCGGAGCACGAGCGCCTCGGCGGTGTCGGTGTCGAACGTGAAGGGCTCGAGTCCCTGCACGATGCGGCGGCCGGGCTCGGGCCGCACGGACTGCCCGACGTGCCCTTCGACAGGCGCAGGGACCGGGGGTGCAGGCTCAGGGACCGGGGGTGCGGGCGCAGGGACGGTCGATCCGGTCGCGGGGACGGTCGACCCGGTCGCTGGGACGGTCGATCCGGTCACTGAGCCTGCCGAAGCGCGCCCGGTCTCGCGCACCGGGCCGAGCACCGCCGCGTGGATCGCGTCTCGCACCGGCCGGTATCCCGTGCACCGGCACAGGTTGCCCTTCATGCGCCGGTCGAGGTCGGGCAGGTCGTGGGGACCCAGCGTGGAGGCGGTCACGGCCATCCCGGGAGTGCAGAACCCGCACTGGAATCCGAAGTGCTCGACGAGCGCCTCCTGCACCGGGTGCAGGTCTTCGCCGGGTGCCAGCCCCGCCGCCGTCGTGACCGAGGCGCCGTCGGCACGCACCGCCGGGATGATGCACGAGTGCACCGGCACGCCGTCGAGGATCACGCCGCACGCGCCGCAGTCTCCGGCGTCACAGCCCTTCTTGACCTCGTGATGGCCGGTCTCGCGCAGCAGCGTCCGCAGGCACTGCCCGGCGCGAGGCTGGGCCTCGATCGGCTCGCCGTTGACCTCAAGCCTCATGACGCAGCCTCCTCGACGGCCAGTTCGCGGCGGATCCGTTCGGCCAGCACGACGCTCATCGCGCGCCGCCAGTCGGCGGCTCCCAGCGGGTCGCTGTAGTACCCCGGCGCGCCCTCGATGACCTCGGCAAGGAGCGCCTCATCCGGCACATGCGGGAATCGGAATACGACCGGCCGCTCCGTCGCCGCCGTCACCGTGACCACGCAGCCGCCGTCGACGTCGAGCCGCCCGGTCACCACCGCGCCCGATCGTCCATGCTCAGCGAGGGCGACCTTGCGCAGCAGCAGCCGCGATCGCATCGCGTGCGCGGGCAGCTCCAGTGCGCGCAGCACCTCCCCACGGCGCAGCGAATTCTCTCCGTTGCCGGTGATGAGGTCGGCGACGGGCAGCGTGTACTCCCCGCCCCCCGCGGTCCACACCTCGGCGGTGCCGTCCAGGGCGACGGCGAGCGAGATCATCGCACCCGCGGCGAACGAGCGGCACACGTTGCCGCCGACAGTGGCCGTGTTCCAGATCTTGAACGACGCGAGCAGCGCGTTCGCCGCGTCCGGAATGACGGATGCCGCGGCCCACTCCGCAGGCACGCCCTGCGCCCCGCGGCCTTCGGCCCATGCGACGAGGTCCGCGATGGTGCACGTCGCTCCGATGCGAAGGCCCTGGTCGGTGATCTCGAGGGCGGGCCATCCCATGGTCGTCAGG
Organism: Microbacterium sp. ZW T2_14; assembly: GCF_044987405.1. Taxonomy (NCBI): domain Bacteria; kingdom Bacillati; phylum Actinomycetota; class Actinomycetes; order Micrococcales; family Microbacteriaceae; genus Microbacterium; species Microbacterium sp. ZW T2_14. The sequence goes on from NZ_JBJDRK010000008.1 coordinate 41,815, forward strand.
TCCACGAATCCCGTCGTTCCGGGCTGCTGCTCGCTCATGAGCCAGGTGCCGCCGGCGAGGAACGTCTCACCCGCCACGAGGCGCAGATCGTCCCGCGCGCGCGCCCGGCGGTACGAGGTGACCGAGGTGATGTCCACGCGCGTCCTTCCACTGCGACTGCCGGCGTCGCCCCTCGAGGGGCGCTCGTCGACAGTCAAGCAATGCGCCGTTTCGCCGGTGTTTCGCCCGATTGCGGGCGCGCGGCGATTCCGCGGCGACGAGCCGCCGAGGCCGCGAGGAGGCGTCAGTCGTCGTGATCGCCGCCGGCATCGACCGGGTGCGGGGCAGTGGCGGGGCGCGGCCCGTGATGAGGGATCTGCTGCGGCGAGTCGCCACGGGACCGATGCGGCGGCTCCGGCGGAGCCTCCGCTCGCACGCGCCCCTCGAAGGGGATCAGTGGATCGGCCCGACCGGAGCGCTTCGGGAAGCGCCGGCCCGTCACGGTGCTCGCGGTGATCTTGATCGCGAAGAGCTTTCGCGTGGGACTCCAGGACTCCAGCTCGCGCACGCCGCTGCGGCGGAGCTCGTCGTCGCTGGTGACGCGAGCCGCCCGGCCGCGGACGACGACGCTCCACAGCGAGTCCGCTGTGTCGCCGTCGACCTCGAACGCGACCAGCGGATGCTGTGCGATGTGCAGGAGCTTCGCGTCGCGGGCGGTGCGCACGAAGAGCGAGCCCTCGTAGCTGGTGAAGTTCACGGGGAAGACGTCAGGCGCGCCGTCGGCGTGGATCACGGCGAGCCGTCCCAGTCGCGCCTCCTGGAGCAGCGTCCAGCATTCCGACGTCGGGAGGCGCTCCACCTGCGCGGGCGCACCGGGAGCAGCCTCCTCTGCGGCCGATGCGGCCGCCGTGTCCGTCTCGCGCCCGCCCGATCGGGAATCATCCATCGCCGCTCCTCTCCTGCTTCGGTCATACCCCCGACCGGCGCGATACGGAAGGGCCCCCGGCGTGCCGGACGGCGCGGCGCGGCATCCGTCGCCGTCCTTCCGCACCCCGGTCGCAGTGCCGCTGGTCGAGGGCTGTCCGTCAGAGACGCTCCGCGAGAGCGACGGATGCCGCGGCCACCTCGCGAGCGAGACGCCCCTCGTCCACGGTGACCAGCGTGGCGTCCTCGACCACCGTCCTGCCGCCGACGTAGAGGCGCTTGAGCGGCGGCAGTGCCCCGAGTCCGAGGGCTGCCACCGGATCGAGGATGCCGGCGTGCTCGATGCGGTCGACCTGCCACACGGCGATGTCGGCGAGCTTGCCGGGCTCGAGCGAGCCGATCTCGTGCTGTCTGCCGAGCACGCGGGCGCCGCCCATCGTCGCGATGCGCAGCCCGTCGCGGACGCTCATCGACTCGGAGCCGGTGCGCAGGCGGTTCATCAGCACGGATTCCCGGATCTCGATGCCCAGCTGCCCCGACTCGTTCGACGCCGAGCCGTCGACCCCGAGCCCGACCGGGACGCCGGCGTCGAGCAGCGCCCGCACCGGCGCGATGCCGGCGGCGAGCCGCGCGTTCGACGACGGGCAGTGCGCGACCCCGGTGCCGGTCGCGGCGTAGCGCTCGATCGCGGCGGCGTCGAGGTGCACACCATGCGCCATCCACACGTCGTCGCCGAGCCACCCGAGGTCTTCGAGGTACTGCGTCGGCGTCCGGCCGAAGTGCTCGGCGCAGTACGCGTCCTCCTCGACCGTCTCGGACGCGTGCGTGTGCAGCCGCACGTCGAGCGAGCGGGCCAGCAGCGCCGCCTCGCGCAACAGATCGGCCGTCACCGAGAACGGCGAACAGGGGGCGATCGCGATCCGCACCATCGCGTCGAACGACGGGTCGTGGTAGCGCTCGACCGCCTCCTGCGACGCCTGGAGGGCGGCATCCGTCGTCTCGACCGCGAAATCCGGCGGGAGCCCGCCCTGCGACTGCCCGAGGTCCATCGACCCGCGCGTCGCGTGCAGGCGCACGCCGATGGTCGACGCCGACTCGACGAGCGCGCCGACGATGTCACCGGACCCGCGGGGGAAGACGTAGTGGTGATCGCCGACCGTGGTGCAGCCCGACCGCGCGAGCACCGCCATCCCGCCCGCGGCGCCTATGCCGGTGAGTCCCGCGTCGATACGGGCCCACAGCGGGTACAGCGCCGTGAGCCAGTCGAACAGGATCGAGTCCTGCGCGTAGCCGCGCGTCAGCCACTGGTACAGGTGGTGGTGGGTGTTGATGAGCCCCGGCGTCACGAGGCAGCCGCGCGCGTCCACGATGTCGGCGCCCTCGCGCCAGCGCCCGTCAGCGCGTCCGGCGCCGACCGCGGCGATGAGTCCCGCCTCGACGACGACGTGCCCGCCGGCGTGCTCCGTGCCGACGGCGTCGACGGTGACGATGTGCGCGTTCTCGATGATGGTGCGGGTCACGGGGCTCCTGACGGGAGACGGATGCTGCAGCCCGAGGTCTCGCGGGCGGCAGGGGACTGCGGCGCAGGGGCTGCGGAGATCGTGGCGTCCGCCGACGTCTCGTTGGAGGGAGCCTCGCCCGAGGGCGACTCCGCAGTATGCGGCGCTGCGGCAGCGCGTCGCCGGTGGAGCGATCCCGAGCGCGTGCTGAGGGGGAGGCCCGATCCACCGTGCCGCGTCGCGATGATCTCGGCGAGCACCGAGATCGCGGTCTCCTCGGGGCTCGCCCCGCCGAGGTCGAGGCCCAGGGGCGACCGCACCCGCGCGATGTCTGCCGCCGGGACGCCGGCCTCGCGCAGCAGCGCCGTGCGGTGCGCCACGGTGCCCCGGGCTCCCATCGCGCCGACGAACCCGACCGGGAGAGCGAGAGCTGCGGCGAGGGCAGGAACATCCAGCCGCTCGTCATGGGTCAGGACGCAGACGGCCGTCCGGTCGTCCACGACGGACGCGTCGAGCGCGGCGAGGTGCTCGTGGGGGAGTCCGACGACCAGCTCGACGGCGGCAGGGAACCGCTCGCGCGTCACGAGCGTCTCCCAGACATCGCACACGGTCACCGCGAAGCCGGCGGCCGTGGCCACGCGGCACAGGGCCGCCGCGTGCTCGCCGGCGCCGATGACGATGAGACGGGATGCCGGAGCGTGTGAGAGCACGAGGACGTCGCGGCCGTCGAGCGCGCCGGTGAGCACGACGGTGTCGCGATCACGGATGGCGGCGTCGAGCGCGCCTGCCGACTCCGAGGAGCCCGCGATCGCGGAACGCAGTGCGCGCTCGTCCAGCATCGTGCCCGCGACCGGCCCGGCGAGCACGAGGCCGACGGTGATGCCGTGGCCCGCCGCGGCCGCCTCGAGCGCCTCGATGACCGAAGGCTCGGGGCGCACGGCGTAGGCCGCGACATCCACGCTCCCGCCGCAGGCGAGTCCCGCGGCGTGGGCGGCGTCGTCCGAGAAGCCGAGGCGCGCGGTCCGGGGTGCGCCGTCGCGGCGGGCGCCGTGCGCCAGCAGGATCGCGTCGCCCTCCACGCACCCGCCCGAGATCGACCCGATCACGCGTCCGTCCGCCGTCACGGCCATAGTCGCGCCGGCGCCGCGCGGTGCGCTCCGGGCCACCCCGGTGACCGTCACCGCCGCGACCGCGACGCCGTCCCGCAGCAGCGGCAGCAGTTCACGGGCGCGTTCGAGCATGCGCACACGCTAGGCCCGCTGTGTTTCGCGCGGACTACGCTCAGGAAACGCCGTCGGCACCGCGGCGGCATCCCATCCGGAGGAGGCCCGTTCGTGCGCATCTGCGGGATCGTGCTCGCGGCGGGCGCGGGGACCCGATACGGGTCGCCGAAGGGTCTCGCGCGCACGGCGGACGGCGAGCCCTGGGTCGCTCGCGCCATCCGCACGCTGCGGGACGGCGGATGCGACCAGGTGCTGGTGGTCGTCGGGGCGCGCGCCGACGAGGTCGCCGCGCTCGTGCCGGACGCCCGCGTGGTCGAGGCCGCAGACTGGGCCGCCGGACTCTCGGCGTCGCTGCGAGCGGGACTGCGCGCGGCGCAGGGCTCGGCATCCACCGCCGATTCGGTGCCCGGAGCCGATCACGGCGCGTTCGACGCCGTGATCGTGCTGCCCGTCGACACGCCCGACGCGCCGGCCGCCGTCGTCCGTCGAGTCATCGCGACGCTTCGCCGCGGAGCGCCCCTCGTGCAGGCCGTCTACGAGGGCATGCCGGGGCATCCTGTCGCGATCGAGCGCTCGCACTTCGCCGCGCTGTCCGAGGCGTTGGGGGGAGACCGTGGTGCGCGTCCGTATCTCGTCACCGGCGGCGTCGTCGAGGTCGAGTGCGGCGACCTCTGGTCGGGCGCCGACATCGACCACCGGTGACGCCCCGCGGCGCGTCTCCCGTTCCGGTCGTTGAGCGAGGCGAACGCGTTCCTCGTTCCGGTCGTTGAGCGAGGCGAACGCGTTCCCCGTTCCGGTTGTTAAGCGAGGGAGCGCGAGCGACCGAGACGAAACGTCTCGGGTCTCGCTGCAACGCCGGGTGCGGCGCGTTTCGTCTCGCTCGTTCCTCGCTCGCTCAACGACCGACGGCACACTCCCGGCGCGGCCGTCGAGCGAGGCGAACGCGTTCCCCGCTCCGGTCGTTGAGCGAGGGAGCGCCCGCGACCGAGACGAAACGTCTCGGGTCTCGCTGCAACGCCGGCTGCGGCGCGTTTCGTCTCGCTCGTTCCTCGCTCGCTCAACGACTGGGTGACTCGCGTTCTCCGTGTTCTCTCACCCGCTCGACGGCACACTCCCGTCCCGGTCGTTGAGCGAGGGAGCGCGAGCGACCGAGACGAAACGCCTCGAGCCGACGTTCAACGCCGGCTGCGGCGCGGGCCGTCAGAGGAGCAGCGTTGCGATGAGGATCGCGGCGCCGAGGAAGGCGCACCAGCCGCGCACGTGGTTGCCGATCGTCCATTGGCGGGCCGTCGCCCGCCAGGTCCGCTGCGCCGCCGCGTCGTCGGGCGACAGCCGGTCCACGGCGGTGTTGCGGGGGATGTGGAAGCCCGCGGTCACGAAGAAATGGGCGATGATCAGCACATCGCCGACGAGACGCCAGGCCGGGACCGCGCCCTGCCAGGCGACCAGCTCCGCGATCGCCGAGGCGACGGCCACCGCGGTGGACCCGACGAACAGCAGCAGGAACACCGGCCCGACGGACCGGTTGATCTGCTGCATGACACGCAGCGCCGCGTCGTCGGGCGAGCGTGAGAGACCGGGCATGACGAGCAGCGAGAAGCCGAAGTAGACGCCGCCCATGGCGGCGCCGAGGAGAGCGGCCGACGCCGCCAGTGCGTCCTGGATGTTCACGTTCCGTCCCCCGGGATCAGGCGCCGAGCACCACGTTCAACGGCGGCTCGCCCGCGACCAGGCGTTCGATCTGCGTGCGCACCAGCTTCGCGACGCGCGGGCGCATCGCGCTCGAGGCCCCGCCCACGTGCGGCGTGATGAGCACGCCGGGGAGGCTCCAGAGCGGGTGTCCCTCGGGCAGCGGCTCGGGATCGGTGACGTCGAGCGCTGCCCGGATGCGGCCACGGCGGACGTGATCCACGAGCGCCTCGGTGTCGATGAGCGAGCCGCGGCCGACGTTGATGATGAGCGCGCCGTCGGGCAGCGCCGACAGGAAGGCGTCGTCGACCAGCTTCTGGGTCGCGGCGCCGCCGGGCAGCGTGAGGATCACGATCTCGGCGCGGGGGAGCAGGGTCGGCAGCTCGTCGACGCCGCGCACGGTGACGCCGTCCTCGTCGCGCGCATGCGAGGCGACGGGCGTGAGCTCCACCTCGAAGGGTGCGAGGCGCGCGGCCACGGCCTTGCCGACGCCGCCGTACCCGAGCAGGAGGACCCGACGGTCGGCGAGGCTCTGCGCGAAGACCGGCGCCCACCTGCCGGCGGCCGTGTCGATGGCGAACGCGTCGAGGTGCCGCTGCGCGGCGATGGCGAGGCCGACGGCCAGCTCTGCCGTGGAGGTCTCGTGCACGGAGGCCGCGTTGGCGAAGGTGAGCCCCGCGGGCAGGATGTCGGCCACGCCGTCGTATCCGATCGACTGGCCCTGCACGAGGCCGACCTCGACGCCCTCGAGGCGCTCGAGCACGCGCGCCATCGACATGTAGGGCGGCACGACCATGTCGAAGCGGTCGCGCGGGGCCGCGGCATCCATCGGCCACACCACCAGTTCGACGCCGGCGGGGAGCTCCCCGAGATCGGCGGCGAGTTCTTCGGTGGGGACGCTGACGACGAGATTCGGGATGCCGGTGCTCACCCTCTCCACGCTACCGGCGAGGCGCGGGCTCGGCGTTCGCGCGCGGCGCTACGCTCTCGGCCAGCGGGCACCGCGGCCCGAGCGGTGTCCCGACCGAGGAGGCGGACATGGTTCCCGAGATCAACTACTGGGCGGTGCTGATCGCGACAGCATCGAGCATGGTCGTCGGTTCGATCTGGTACACGCCGAAGGTGTTCGGCACGCGCTGGGCCAAACTCGCGAACGTCGACATGAACCGCCCCGGCGCGAGCGCCGTCGTTCCGATCGTCGTCACCGTGATCGTGAGCTTCGTCACGGCATGGGTGCTCGCCGGCGCCTCGTCGATCGCGTGGCACTTCTACGGGGGCGGTTACCTGCTCGCCGCTCTCGGCACGGGTGTCATCCTGTGGGCGGGCTTCACGGCCGCGCGGTTCATCACGCATGACGCCTTCGAAGGCCGACCGTCGTCGCTGACGGTGATGAACATCGCGCACGAGCTGGTGACCATCGTGATCATGGCGCTCATCATCGGCGTCTGGCCGCCCGCCGGCACGGTCTGAGCCCTCCGTCTCCACGCGAGAGTGCAGCTGGTGGACGAGGGATAGGGAACGCCCCTACCCCTCGGCGACGAGATGCACTCTCACCGAATGGGATGCCGCGGCTCAGGCCGCGGCGCCGACCACGGCGGCGATGGCCGAGGTGAAGAACGACAGGCCGTCGACGCCCGACCGCATGGCGACCGCGGTGTCGGGGCCGAAGCCGGGCTCGACCGCGTGCTCGGGGTGGGGCATGAGGCCGACCACGTTCCCGCGCTCGTTGGTGATGCCGGCGATGTCGCGGAGCGACCCGTTGGGGTTCACGCCGACGTACCGGAACACCACGAGACCCTCGCCCTCGAGGCGATCGAGCTCGTCCTCCGAGGCGATGTACCCGCCGTCGGCGTTCTTCAGCGGGATCACGATCTCCTGGCCGGAAGCGAAATCGCTGGTCCATGCCGTGTCGTTGTTCTCGACGCGGAGGCGCTGGTCGCGGCGGATGAACTGCTGGTGCGCGTTGCGGATCAGGCCGCCGGGCAGCAGGTGCGCCTCGACGAGCATCTGGAAGCCGTTGCAGATGCCGAGGATGGGCATGCCCTGGGCTGCGGCATCCTTCACCTCCGACATGATCGGTGCGAGCGCCGCGATGGCTCCGGCGCGCAGGTAGTCGCCGTAGCTGAAGCCGCCGGGAAGCACGAGGCCGTCGACGCCGTCGAGGTCGTGCGAACCGTGCCAGAGGGCGACGGGCTCGCCGCCCGCGATCTCGATCGCCCGCTGCGCGTCGCGGTCGTCGAGCGAGCCGGGGAAGGTGATGACGCCGATGCGGGCGGTCATTCCACGACCTCGATGCCGACGACGTCCTCGATCACCGCGTTCGACAGGATCTCGTCGGCGATGCGCTGAGCCTCGGCGAGCACCTCGTCGGTGACCTCGCCCTCGACGGTGAGCTCGAATCGCTTGCCGATGCGCACCGCGCTGAAGTCGGAGACCCCGAGGCGTGCGAATGCGCCCGAGACGGCCTTCCCCTGCGGGTCCAGAAGCTCGGCCTTGGGCATGACGTCGACGACGATGGTGGGCATGTGACAGCTCCGGATGTCGCGGGCAGGGATCCCCTCCAGTCTACGGGCCGCGGCATCCGTCGTATCGACGCCCGTCTTTCCGGGCCGTGACGCAACCGTGACCAAACCATGGGAGCGCTCCCTTGACTTCGTGGGAGCGCTCCCGTAGCGTGACCTCTCGATCGATGGGACCGCTCCCACGGTCGCACCACGGCACGGATTCGTTCCGCGCCGAACCTGCAAACACACGACCCTGACAACACAAAGGAGTGACAGTGAACGCACGCGCCTTCCGCAGAAGCGCTGTGGCAATCGCCGCATTCTCGGCTTCGGCCATCGTTCTCGCCGGCTGCGCCAGCAGCGGCAACGACGACGCCGGCAGCGAAGACGGCCAGATCACGCTGACCCTGGCGACCTTCAACGACTTCGGCTACGACGATGAACTCCTCCAGGAGTACATGGACGAGAACCCGAACGTGAAGATCGTCCACAACAAGGCGGCCATCACCGATGACGCCCGCACGAACTACTTCGCGAAGCTCGGCAAGGAAGGCCTGGCCGACATCGAGGCCGTCGAGGTCGACTGGTTCGCCGAGGCGATGCAGTACTCCGACCTGCTCGCCGAGGTGCCCGACAGCGCCAAGGGCCGCTGGGTCGAGTGGAAGGAAGAAGCAGCGACCGACGCCGATGGGCGTCTCGTGGGCTTCGGCACCGACATCGGACCGCAGGCCGTCTGCTACCGCGCCGACCTGTTCGCCGCCGCCGGACTGCCCTCCACGCCCGACGAGGTCGCAGGCGCGATCGACGGCGACTGGAACACGTTCTTCGACCTGGCCGACCAGTACAAGGCCGCGACCGGCAAGCCGATGATCGACGCCGCGAACTCCGCGTTCCAGGGCATCGTCAACCAGATCGAGTTCCCGTACGACGAGCCTGACGGCACCGTCGTGGCGACCGACAACCCGGACCTCGAGGCGGCGTACAACCTCGTCGTCGAGCGCGCCATCCCCAACTCGGCCTACTCGGGCCAGTGGTCGGACGACTGGAACGCCTCGATGGCCAACGGCGAATTCGCCGCGATGCTGTGCCCGCCGTGGATGCTCGGCATCATCTCGGGCAACGCACCCGAGGTCACCGGCTGGGAGATCGCGAACGCGTTCCCCAACGGCGGCGGCAACTGGGGCGGCTCGTACCTGACCGTCCCGGCCAACGGCAAGAACGTCGATGAGGCGCTCAAGCTCGCCGACTGGCTGACCGCTCCGGAGCAGCAGGAGAAGACCTTCGTCAACGTCGGCGCGTTCCCGAGCGCCATCGACGCGCAGGCCGCTCCCTCGATCACGGACTCGACGAACGAGTACTTCGCCGACGCCCCCACCGGCTCGATCTTCGCGGAGCGGTCGGACGCGATCACGGTCACGCCCTACAAGAGCGCTGACTACTTCAAGTACAACACTGCGCTGCAGGACGCCATCACCCGCGTCTTCGACGGCACGGAGGACGCCCAGACGTCGTGGGACAACTACGTCGCCGAAGTCGAAGCGTTCTGATCGGTCGACACCGATGACATGTCCGCTCGCGCGGCCATGATCTGACAGCAGTACCGGAGTGCGTGCGGGTCCACCGCGACCCGCACGCACTCCCCCCAGCGCCCATCTCTCCATCCGGATCGGAGCCCCCCGGTGACCTCGACCGCAACCCGCCCCACGGCATCGGGGCCGGCCGATCGGCCCACACCCGAACGCGCCCCGCGCGTCCTGTCCTTCTCCCACCGCGTGAGCCGCTGGGACCTGAAGTTCTCGCCCTACCTCTACATCTCGCCGTTCTTCATCCTGTTCGCGATCGTGGGACTCTTCCCGATCGTCTACACGGCGATCATCTCTTTCCAGGAGTGGGACCTCGTCCGCAACTCCGGCACGTTCGTCGGCTTCGACCAGTACACCTGGATCCTGTCGCAGGCGGACTTCTGGATCGCCCTGCGCAACACGTTCAGCATCTTCCTGCTGTCGTCGGTGCCGCAGCTCGTGCTCGCGCTGTTCATCGCGGCGATGCTCGACCGCAACATCCGGGCCAAGACCTTCTGGCGCATGAGTGTTCTGCTGCCGTACGTCATGGCACCCGTCGCCGTCGCGCTGATCTTCAGCAACATGTTCGGCGACAACCACGGCCTAGTGAACAACATCCTCACCAGCATCGGCCTCGACCCGATCGCGTGGCACAAGGATCCGTTCTGGAGCCACATCGCCATCGCGACGATGGTCAACTTCCGCTGGACCGGCTACAACGCGCTGATCCTGCTCGCCGCGATGCAGGCCGTGCCCCGCGAGTACTACGAGGCCGCCACCGTCGACGGCGCCAACGCCTTCCGCCAGTTCTGGAGCATCACGCTGCCGTCGCTGAAGCCGACCCTCATCTTCGTGATCATCACCTCGACCATCGGCGGACTGCAGATCTTCGACGAGCCGCGCATGTTCGACCAGACCGGTCGCGGCGGCGCAGCCGGCCAGTGGCTCACGATCACGCTGTACCTCTACAACATCGGCTGGGGCGAGTTCAACTTCGGCCGCGCCGCAGCCCTGGCGTGGATCCTGTTCATCATCATCCTCGCCATCGGCCTGATCAATCTCGGCATCACCCGTCGCCTCGTGCGCGACGAGGGTGGTCGCGGCGTCATCCAGCGCCGCCGTCGCCGGAAGGGAGCCCAGCAGTGAGCGCCATCAGCACCCCGCCCCTCGCCGTCGTGGAAGAGAACCTTCCCAACGGCCGTCGCAGCGGGCGCACCACCAAGATCCGCGGCGTCCGCGCCGGGTTCTGGGTGTACGTGGGCCTCGGAGTCGTCATCGTCTCCGCGATCTTCCCCTATTACTGGTCGTTCCTGATCGGCTCGGGCGACGCCAGCACCATCAACAACCCGAACATGTCGTGGCTGCCGGGTGGCAACTTCATCGCCAACGCCCTGTCGGTCGTGAACGACCCGGCGGTGAACTTCTGGCTGGCGCTGTGGAACTCGATCTTCAGCTCGACCGTGATCGCGGCATCCGTCGTCGTCTTCTCGACCCTCGCGGGCTGGGCGTTCGCGAAGCTCCGCTTCCCGGGCGGCAAGTGGCTGCTCGCCTTCGTGGTCGCCACGATGGCCGTTCCCATGCAGCTCGGCGTCGTGCCGCTGTACATCCTGTTCTCGGACCTCGGCTGGACCGGGCAGATCGGCGCCATCATCGTCCCGGCGCTCACCAGCGCGTTCGGCGTGTTCTGGATGACGCAGTACCTGTCGCAGACGGTGCCGGACGAGCTCATCGAGGCGGCGCGCGTGGACGGGGCATCCATGATCCGCACCTTCTGGACGGTCGGGGTCACCGCGGCCCGCCCCGCGGCGGCCATGCTGTTCCTCTTCACCTTCGTCGGCGCCTGGAACCAGTTCTTCTGGCCCTTCATCGTGCTCGACCGGCAGAGCCCCACGCTGCCCGTCGCGCTCTCGCTGCTGCAGTCGAACTACTTCGTCGACTACTCCATCGTTCTGGCCGGCGTGCTGCTCGCCACGATCCCGCTGCTCATCCTGTTCGCCTTCGCGGGCAAGCAGCTGGTCAGTGGAATCATGGCCGGTGCCGTCAAGGGCTAGGCCTACCGCCTCGGCACGGCCTCAGTCATCCTGAATTCAACGCATCCAGAGAGGACCCTACCCTCATGACGACCGCGATCCCGCGCGCCTTCCCCTCGGACTTCCTGTTCGGCGCCGCCACCGCTGCGTACCAGATCGAAGGCGCCGCCCACGAGGACGGCCGCCGCGACTCGATCTGGGACGCGTTCAGCCGGGTTCCGGGCGCAGTCATCAACGCCGACAACGGCGACGTCGCGTGCGACCACTACCACCGCTACGCGGACGACGTGGCGCTCATGAAGGACCTGGGGCTGCAGACGTACCGCTTCTCGACGTCGTGGTCGCGCGTGCGGCCCGACGGCGGGGCGGTCAACCCGCAGGGCGTCGACTTCTACAAGCGACTGACCGACGAGCTGCTGGATGCCGGCATCCTGCCGTGGCTGACGCTCTACCACTGGGACCTTCCGCAGGCCCTGCAGGAGAAGGGCGGCTGGGCGAACCGCGACACCGCCGACCTGTTCACCGAGTACGCGCTGACGATGCACGACGCACTCGGCGATCGGGTGAACGTCTGGACGACGCTGAACGAGCCGTGGTGCTCGTCGTTCCTGAGCTACACCGCCGGCATCCACGCACCGGGCCACTACAGCGTCGAAGAGGGTGTGCTCGCCGCGCACCACCTGCTGCTCGGCCACGGGCAGGCCGTCCGCGAACTGCGTGCGCGGGATTCGTCGCTGAAGCTGGGCATCACGCTCAACCTCACGGTCGCCGAGCCGGTCGACGAGAACGACCCCGCCGACGCCGACGCCGCGCGCCGCATCGACGGCCAGTTCAACCGGTGGTTCCTCGACCCGATCTTCCGCGCCGAGTACCCGGCCGACATCGTCGAGGACATCCGGAAGGTGGATGCCGCAGCCGTCGCCGCGTGGGAGTCCGCCGTACGTCCGGGCGACCTCGAGACCATTGCGACCCCGATCGACACGCTCGGCGTCAACTACTACCACGGCGAGTACGTCGGTGGTCACGAGCCCGTCGCCCCGCCGATCGGCGGCGACGCGCCGACCGACCGCCCGGGCCACTCGCCGTTCCCCTCGCACGAGGGCATCTTCTGGCACGAGCGCGGGCTGCCGCGCACACCCATGCAGTGGGAGGTCCAGCCCGAAGGGCTCACCACCCTGCTGCACCGGGTGTGGGACGAGTACGCCGAGGCCGCCGGCGCGGTGCTCTACGTCACCGAGAACGGCGCGGCGTACGACGACGAGCTCGTCGTCGACGGCGGCGAGAAGCGCGTCCACGACGCGGATCGCGTGGAGTTCCTGCGCGGCCACCTCGGGGCGATCCTCGACGCCGCGGAGGGCGGCGTCGATGTGCGGGGATACTTCTACTGGTCGCTGCTCGACAACTTCGAGTGGGCGTGGGGGTACGAGAAGCGGTTCGGCATCGTGCGTGTGGACTACGACACGCAGGAGCGCACGCCGAAGGACAGCGCGCTCGAGTACCGCCGGATCATCGGCGCACGCGCGCTCGACCTGGAGTCCGCCCGCGCGGCGGCCACCACGCCGTAGCGGCCCCGGCCCTCACATCGGGTCGTAGCATTCGGGAGGAGGACAGATGAGCACCGAGATCATCCGATCGGCTGTCACGATCGAAGAAGTCGCCGCCGCGGCGGGCGTCTCCCGCTCCACCGTGTCGCGCGTCGTGAACGGCTCGACGGCTGTCAGCCCCGAGGCCCTCGAGTCGGTCAAGCGCGCCATCGCCGATCTCAACTACGTCCCCAACCGGGCCGCACGGTCGCTGGCGAGCCAGAAGACCCACGCCGTCGCGCTCATCGTTCCCGAGGACACCACGCGATTCTTCGGCGACCCCTTCTTCGCCGCCATCGTCTCGGGCATCAACTCGCGGCTGAGCCGCTCGGACTACGTCCTCAACCTGTTCATCGCGAGCGACGACCCGGGCGACAAGACCACCAGCTACGTCCGCAGCGGTGCCGTCGACGGCGCCGTGGTGGTCTCGCATCACACCAGCGACACGTTCATCGACCGCATCGCCAGCGTCGTGCCGGTCGTCTACGGCGGCCGGCCGGTCCGCGAGCGCGAGCGCGACTACTACGTCGACGTCGACAACGTGCGCGGCGCGTACGACGCCACGGTGTACCTCATCGAGAGCGGCCGCCGGCGCATCGCGACGATCACCGGGCCGCGCGACATGCCCGCCGGCATCGACCGGCTGCAGGGCTACCGCGATGCGCTCGCGGCATGGGAGCTCGACGAGATCGCCATCGAGGACGGCAACTTCACCGCCGACGGCGGCGCCGACGCGATGCGGCGGATCCTCGCCACGGGCGCCAAGCCCGATGCGCTGTTCGTCGCGAGCGACCTGATGGCGCGCGGTGTCCTCACGGTGCTCGCCGGCGCGGGGCTCCGCGTCCCGGAGGACATCGCCATCATCGGCTTCGACGACTCGCCCGTGGCGACGTCGGTCACTCCGCAGCTGACGACGGTGCGCCAGCCGTCGTTCCAGCAGGGCGAGCGCATGGCGTCGGTGCTGATCGATCTGCTCGCGGGCCGGCATCCGCGTCACGTCACGATCCTCGAGACCGAACTCGTCGTCCGCGAGTCCGTCTAGCGCCGCGCTCCGGCGTGCCCACGAGGCGCTTGCCTCGTCGAGACAGGGGATTCGCGTCGAAACCGAGGGCGATGCCCCTTGTCTCGCCGGGATTCCCCTGTCTCGGCGAATCCGAGGGGAGCCTGCGGGCCCGATCGCCGAGGCCGGGACGGCTGCGGTCAGCCGCGACCGGGGACGGTGGCGTGCAGGAGGTTGCGCCACGGGTCGTCGAACGAGAGCGTGCGGCCGTCGTCGCGCACTTCGAGGCCGTGGTGCCGCAGACGCTCGGCGAGTGCGCCGAGCGCGTCGGCGTCGGGCAGCGACAGGTCCACGCGGCCGAGGCCGAGTGCCGGCATCCGTGGTCCGGCGCCCCGCGAATTCCACACGTTCATCGCCATGTGGTGGTGGTACCCGCCGGCGCTCACGAACAGCGCCTGGTCGCCCATCGCGACGGTCTGATCGAACCCGAGCGCGTCGACGTAGAACGCCCGCGCGCTCGCGACGTCGCCGACCGACAGGTGCACATGACCCACGGATGCCGCGTCCTGCCCGCTCGCGCCGCTCAGTGCCCGCTCGGTGAGATGCTCGCGGAGGAAGGTGTTGGGGTCGAGGTAGAGCGTCGCCATCTCGATGCTGCCGTGCGTCCACGACCACTCGGTGCGGGCGCGGTCCCAGTACAGCTCGACGCCGTTGCCCTCGGGGTCCGTCAGGTAGAACGCCTGGCTCACCAGGTGATCGGCCGAGCCGGTGAAGGTCTGCGGCGCGCGCTGGGCGAGGCTGTACAGCGCGGCGGCGAGTGCCTCCTGCGTCTCGAACAGGATCGCGGTGTGGAAGAGCCCGGCCGCCCCGGGCGTGGCGTGCCGCAGCGCCGGCTCATGACGCAGCACCACGACCGCGCGGCCGGCGCGGCCGAGCACGACCTCGTCGCCGTCGGCGGTCAGCACCTGGAGCGTGATGACGTCGCGGTAGAACGCCGTCATGCCGTCGAGGTCGCCCACGAGGAGCGTGACGGCTCCCATCGAGGTGTCGGCGGCGAGACGGTCGGGCACCGCGAGTTCTGCATTCACATGAATGAGAACCGCCCGCCTCCGCCCTTCATTCCCCCGCACGATGCGTCGGGGTCGCCCGGAGGCCCCGGGTCATTCTGCGTTCGGGGCGCGCCGCGATCGTTCGGGGCGCGCGCGGCACGCCCCGAACGAGCGCCGTGCGCCCCAAATCCGAGATGGACGACGGATGCCGCCACCCGGTGCCGACTCGACGGCCGGGGTGACGGCATCCGTCGTCCACTACTGCGGGTCGCCGCCCAGCTGGCCGACGGCCGGGATCGGTCCGCCGTCGTCCGCGCCGGTCTTGCGCCAGCGGGCGATGGCGTTGCCGAGGTGGTAGATCAGCAGGGCGGCTGCCGCGCCGATCACGATCGCACCGAGCTGGAAGTCGCCCCACTGCATCGTGAATCCGGCGATCGCGATGACGAGCGCCACAGCGCCGGTGTACTGGTTCACCGGGCGCGAGAAGTCGACGCGGTTGTCGACCCAGATCTTGATGCCGATGATGCCGATGAGACCGTACAGCGCGGTCGTCACTCCGCCCAGCACACCGGCGGGGATCGAGTTGAAGACCTCGCCCACGACCGGCGACAGCGACAGCAGGATGGCGAACAGGCCCGCGACCCAGTACGCGGCGGTCGAGTACACGCGGGTCGCCGCCATGACGCCGATGTTCTCGCCGTAGGTCGTCGTGCCCGAGCCGCCGAAGGTGCCCGCGAGCACCGTGGCCGCGCCGTCGGCGATGAGTGCGCGGCCGGTGTACTGGTTGACCGACGACTCCGTCATCGTTGCGACGCCGCGCACGTGACCGACGTTCTCGGCGATGAGCACGAGCACGACGGGGAGGAACATCGCGATGACGCTCCAGGTGCCCGGGTCGCCGAACGTCGGGAACGCGAAGGTCGGGAGGCCCACCCACTGCCCGCTCGCGACGAGCTTGTCGACGGCGCTGAAGTCGACCTCGCCGCGTAGCAGTGCCACCACGTAGCCGACGATCACGCCGAGGAAGATCGAGATGCGCCCCAGGAAGCCGCGGAACAGCACGCTGAACAGGATGACCGCGACGAGCGTGATGGTCGCCGTGATCGGCGCCTGCTGGAAGTTCGTCCACGCGACCGGTGCGAGGTTGAAGCCGATGAGCGCCACGATGGCGCCGGCGACGACCGGCGGCATGAGCTTCTCGATCCAGCCGAGGCCGGCGAACTGGACGATGAAGCCGACCGCGGCGAGCAGCACGCCGACAGCGACGATGCCCGCGAGTGCGGAGCCCATGCCCTGCGAGGCGGTGGCGGCGGTCACCGGCGCGATGAACGCGAACGACGAGCCGAGGTAGCTGGGAAGCCGGTTCTTCGTGATGAGCAGGAACAGCAGTGTTCCGATACCCGAGAACAGCAGCGTCGTGGAGACGGGGAAGCCGGTGATCGCCGGCACGAGGAACGTGGCGCCGAACATCGCGATGACGTGCTGCGCGCCGATCGCGACGGTGGCGGGCCAGTTCAGACGCTCGTCGGGCTTCACGACCTTGCCGGGTTCGACGGTCCGGCCGTTGCCGTGAATGGTCCACGTTGGCATGTGCGCTCCTTGCGCTCGGGGGATGGTGCGAGCATCACCCTAGCGAGCGCCGGCGGGTCGCGAGTTGCCCCGGCGGCGCGGCATCCGAGAGGCTGGTGCCACGCCCCCGGCGCCGACGTGTGCGAAACCGATGTGACGGAGAGATGTGACCGATCCAGCGATGCCCCCGACCTCCCCGCCTGCGGCCGCGCCGGGCCCGGCGCCCGCTCCTGCACCCGCTCCCGCTGCCGCTGCTGCGCCGGTCGCCGCGAGCGCCGGCGTCTCCGCCGCGGATGGAGCGCCGGCGGCCCTGGAGCTCCGCGGCCTGCACAAGCGGTTCGGCCAGAAGGTGGCTGTCGAGGATCTGAGCCTGCGGGTGCCTGCCGGGTCGTTCTACGGGCTCGTCGGGCCCAACGGCGCCGGGAAGACCACGACGCTGTCGATGGCGACGGGTCTCCTCGCCCCCGACGCGGGCCAGGCGCTGGTGCACGGGGTCGACGTCTGGCGTGATCCCGTCACCGCCAAGGCGATGCTCGGCAACCTCGCTGACGGCGTCAAGCTGTTCGACCGCCTCACCGGCGAGCAGCTCGTCACCTACAACGGCCTGCTGTTCGGCATCCCGCACGATGAGATCGCGCGCCGTACGGCGGACCTGCTGGCACTCATGGATATGACGGATGCCGCGGGCACGATGGTCGTCGACTACTCGGCCGGCATGACCAAGAAGATCGCGCTCGCCTGCGCCCTGGTGCACGCGCCACGGCTGCTCGTGCTCGACGAGCCGTTCGAGTCGGTCGACCCGGTGTCGGCCGCGAACATCCAGGACATCCTTACGAGCTACGTCGCCGGCGGTGGCACCGTGATCGTCTCGAGCCACTCGATGGACCTCGTGCAGCGCATGTGCGACCACGTCGCGGTCGTCGCAGCGGGACGCCTGCTCGTCGCCGGGACCGTCGACGACGTGCGGGCCGGACAATCGCTGCAGGACCGCTTCGTCGAGCTCGTCGGGGGCCGCCGCCACACGGAAGGGCCGGAATGGTTGCGACGCTCCTGAGGCTGCGCTTCCGGGTGCTCGGCAATCAGCTCGCGCGCAGCCCGTGGCAGCTCGTCGGCTTCATCTTCGGCGCCCTGTACGGGCTCGGCCTGCTGGCGGGCATCGCCGTGGGGCTGGTGCTGCTCGGCTTCAGCACGCTGCCGCTCGCGAGCAGCGTGATCGTCGGCGTCGGTTCGGTCGTGACGCTGGGATGGGCCCTCGTGCCGCTGATCGCTTTCGGCGTCGACACCACGCTGGATCCCACCCGGCTCGTGGTGTTCCCGATGTCGCTGTCGCGCATGATGGTCGCGCTCACGCTCGCGGGGGTCTGCGGCATCCCCGGCATCATCACCTCCGCCGCGGCGATCGCGACGATCGCCACCTGGGTGCACTGGCCGGCGGCGATCGTCGGCTGGCTCGTGAGCACGCCGCTGGCCGTGGTGACCGCCGTCGTGGCGTCACGCACCGTGGCATCGCTCGCCTCCGGGCTCGGCGGAGGCCGGCGCTTCCGCGAGGCCGCGGGCATCGTCGTCTTCATCCCGCTCATCCTGGCCGGGCCGATCATCGCCGGGGTGGCGACCGGCTTCGCGGTGAACGTCGACACGCTGGCGTCGACGATCCCGGTGCTGGGCTGGACGCCGCTCGGTGCCGCGTGGGCGATCCCGGCAGCTGCCGCCGCAGGTGATCTGGCGGGCGCGGCCGTCAAGCTCCTGATCGCCCTCGTGACGCTCGCGGTGCTCTGGCTGGTGTGGAAGGCGTCGCTCGGGCGGTCGCTGGTACACCCGCACCAGACGTCGGCCGCGCCGGTGCGCGCCGGCTCCATCGGCTGGTTCGGCCGGGTGCCGACCGGTGCGGCGGGCGCCATTTTCGCCCGCGCGGTCACCTACTGGACGCGCGACCCGCGCTACCTGCGCCAGCTCATCGGCGCGCCGCTGGTGCCCGTGCTGCTCTGGTTCTACGCCCGCGACGGCGATCCCCTGGTCGCGCTGACGTTCTCCGGTCCGATCATCGCGATGGTGATCGGCATCGTCGTGTACGCCGACATCTCGTACGACGGCACGGCGTTCGGCACCGAGCTCATCACCGGCGCCTCGGGGCGCGCCGACCGGATCGGCCGCAGCCTCGCCGCCGCCGCGGTGGCACTGCCCCTCGTGCTGGTCGCCGTGATCGTGCCGATCGCCCTGTCCGGCGAGTGGGCGCAGTTCCCCGGCATCCTCGGCATGTCGGTCGGCATCCTGCTCACCTGTTACGGCGTGTGCGCGGTCACCTCCGCGCAGCTGGTGGTGCCCGTGGCCGCCTCCGGCGACAACCCGTTCAAGCGCGTGCCCGGCACGACGTTCCTGCAGGGCATGGCGTTCTTCGGCATCTGGCTGGTCGCGCTGGTGCTGTCGGCACCCGTCGTGATCGTCGGCCTGATCGGCTACTTCACGCAGAACGCGACGCTCAGCTGGATCGCGTGCGCGGTCGGGATCGTCGTCGGCACCGCCGTGCTCGTCGGCGGCATCCTGATCGGCGGCCGCGCACTGGACACCACGGCGCCGGTGCTGCTCTCACGGCTCAAGGCGATGAAGAACGCCTGACGCGTTTCGTCTCGCTCGTTCCTCGCTCGCTCAACGACCGGGATTCGAAACGGAACGCCCCTCGCCCAGCGTTGCCGCGGCCGGAATTCAGGCGCCGGTGAGGCGCTCGAGCAGCTCGCGGTAGCGCGCGGTCGTGCGAGCCACGATGTCGGCCGGAAGCGCCGGGGGCTCGCCCTCGCGCGGTGCCGGCCAGTTCGCCGCGAGCCAGTTGCGGACGATCTGCTTGTCGAAGCTCGCCATGCGCTCGTCGGGGGTGGTGCCCGACGCCCAGGCCGCGGCATCCCAGTACCGTGACGAGTCGCTGGTGAGCACCTCGTCGGCGAGCGTCATCACGCCGCTCTCGTCGAGCCCGAATTCGAACTTGGTGTCTGCCAGGATCACGCCGTGCGCCTCGGCGGTCGCCGCGGCGCGGGCGTAGATCTCGAGCGACAGGTCGCGCAGCTCGGCCGCACGCTCGGCGCCGACGAGCTCGACGGTGCGCTCGTACGAGATGTTCTCGTCGTGCTCGCCCATCGGCGCCTTGAAGGCGGGCGTGTAGATCGGCTCAGGCAGCCGGTCGCCGTTCGACAGCCCGTCGGGCAGCGAGATGCCGCACACCGTGCCGCTCTCGCGATACTCCGCCCAGCCCGAGCCGGTGAGGTACCCGCGGACGACGCACTCGATCGGCTGCATGTCGAGACTCTTCACGACCATCGCACGCCCGATGACGGCATCCGGAATCAGGCTCTTGAGGTCGTCGGCAGTGTTCGCCTCGCCGTCGGCGCCCAGGGTGAGGGTGTGCGAGGCAGCGAGATGATTCGGGATGCCGCGTCCGCCGTCGGCGCCCGCGAGCTGGTCGAACCACCAGAGGCTGAGGGTGGTGAGCAGCTCCCCCTTGCCCGGAATGCCCGGCGAGAGCACGTGGTCGAACGCGCTGACGCGGTCGCTGGCCACGACCAGCAGCCGCGCGGGATCGCCGCCCTCGGGCGTCTCGGCCGGGACGTAGAGGTCGCGCACCTTGCCGGAGTACGCGTGGCGCCAGCCGGGAAGCTCGGTCGTGGGGGTGGGGGTAGCCGTCACCCGCCCCATTATCCCGGCTGGCGGCCGCGCATGACGGGCTGCTGCGTGAACGCCCGGATCCGGCCGGCGTGAAAGCGCCACGGCCAAACCGGAACGGGCAGGGGTGCTGTGCGAGCACGCGCGGCACCCCTGCCCGACGATCACTTGACGGCGACGAACACGTCGTCGGCGAGAATACCCGGAGTCACGACGAGCACCCCGGCGTCGGCGGTCGCCGACGGTACGGCGAGCGCGAGGTTACCGGTGGCCGAGGCGCCGGTGTACAGCTCGCTCGTCGTGTCGAGAGCATCGGGGGCGACCGCGAAGGTGTCCAGCCCGTCGATCGTGACCCCTTCGGGTGTGACGTAGTTGATGGTGGTCAACGCGGGCATCGATTTATCAGCACCGGTGTAGGTCGCGGTCACATTGACCAGGATGTACTCGTATCCATCTTCCGGGCTCTGGTTGATCGGGTTGGCAGCCAGTACCTGATCCGTTGCGCCGAGCGCAACGCTGTTGATCGTGATGTCCCATTCGTCTCCGCTGATCACAGATCCCAGCGGTGCCGGGTTCTCGCGCGACGATCCCGCTTCTGCGACCGGCTCGTCATCGGCGTCCTCCGTGTCCGAGCTGTCCTCGGTCGGTGCCGTGACCGAAGTGCCCGTCGATTCGTCGATGGCGTCGCTGACCGCCGCAGCAGCGAGCGAGAAGAAGACGACGAAACCGATGATCGTGCCGACGATGCTCAGGATCAGCGCCACGATGCCAGGCCACTTCTTACCCTTCAGCACGAGAGCGATGATCGCCAGGACGAATGCGGCCGGCAGCAGAATCCAGCCGACGATCAGCGCGCCGGGGATGCAGGCGAAGATGAAGCCGAGGACGGCGGCTCCGAGCGCCGCCCAGCCGACCGGGTGAATCCGCGACGAGGCCGCCGCCGGTGCCTGCCCCGTCGGGGCGGCGGGCCCGCCGACGGACGGCGTGGAAGCCGGCGCCGGAGGGGGCGGCGGCTGCGTGTTGTCGAACGACATGTGATTTCCTCCCGGAACGTCAAAGGATGAGAACTTTCTCATCCAGGTCGGAGTCTATTGGTTGCTGGCGATGGCACATGCGGTGCCTGTGCCGGCCTCATCAGCCTCACAACTCGGCCCCCGTCGCGCCTCCTCCCATCGACAGGAACGGCCTGGTCGATCGTCTGAACATCCATGGGCGATGGGGGGAGGCCGTCGTCTGCGGACCTCTCTAGGCTCGGTGTCATGACCGCCCTCGCGCGCACTGCGCCCCGTCGCTTTTCGCGACTGCGCAGTGGGGGACGGTCGACGTTGATCTTCGTGCTGGGCGCGCTGCTCGACACTTACTGCGTCATCAATGTGCCCGGCGCCGCGACGCTCACCGGCGGAGATGAGCCCGCGGCCGCGATCACGACGTTCGGCGTTGTGCTCGTGCTGGCATCTATCGTCTGCTGGACGACGGTGTTCGTGCGAGCCCGCGCGCCACTCGTCGTCATCGCCGCAGGCGGGGTGCTGATGCTCGTGGGTGTCTCGTACGTGCTGGCCCTCGTCGGGGTGTACCACGCGCTGATACGGTGGCCGCGCAAGACCGTGCTCATCGGGACGCTCGCGAGCGGTGGCGTCGTGCTGTTCGTGCTTCGCGAGGCGTTGACGCCCTGGGGAGGCGCGCTCGCGTGGACGCTCGAGAGCGCAACGTACGACGAGGGCCAGTCCAGCGGGAACATCGGCGCCGCGGTGATCGCGGTGCTCTCGCTCGCACTCGTCGCGGGTCTCGTCGCCTACCGGCGGGCACGCGTCGAGGCGTCGGTCAGTCACCTTCGGGCGGAGCGTGCGTCCGAGCGGGCCGAAGAGCTCGACGCGCAGCTGGCGCGACAAGCCGAGCGAGAACGCATCGCCCGTGATCTTCACGATGGGCTGGGCCACCGGCTGTCATCGATGGCACTCGCCGCGGGCGCGTTCGAGTCGCAAGCTGCGGCGGCGCCCGTGGATCCCCAGCTCGCAGAGTGGGCGCGCGTGGTGCGCCGGCAGGCACACGCCGCTCTCGAAGACGTTCGGGATGTCGTCGGCGGACTGCGGTCCGACACCGACGAGGACACAGGTGCGACGCACGCCTCGCTGCGAATGGTCGGTCAGCTTCTTGCCGACCTTCGCGCGGCTGGCCACCCAATCGACGCGTATGTCGTCATCGAAGGGCTGGAGACTGCGAGCCCCGCCAGAGACGCCGCGGCGTTCCGCGTCTTGCAGGAGAGCCTGACCAACGCCTTGAAGCACGCGCCCGGCGCACCTGTCTCCGTCGTCCTGGACGCGGCCGCGGACCGCGGCATCCGAATTCGCGTCGTGAACGCATTGATGCCATCCGCGGGCGGAATCCCCGGGGGAGGGCGGGGGATCGAGGGCGTCCGAGAACGAGCTCGAGCGGCCGGCGGAACGGCGTGGATCGGTCCCCACCAAGGGCAGTTCATCCTGGACGTGCACCTGCCGTGGAGCTGACCAGACCTCTGCGAAGCGGCGAGGCTGACCAGCACTCCAGCACCGATATCGTTGCGGAGTGCCCTCCGTCGATGTCGATCGCCCCGTGCGAGTGCTCATCATCGACGATGATTTCCTCGTGCGCGCCGCGGTAGAGGGAATCCTCGGCCCGCGAGCAGATATCGAGGTGGTGGGCAGTGCGGGCAGCGGTGCCGAGGGAATCGAGGTGGCGCGCGTCAGGCGGCCGGATGTCGTACTCATGGACATCCAGATGCCGGGAATGGACGGAATAGAGGCGACCAGGGCGCTGCTCGGGCAGGTCGACACCGACGTTGTGGCCATGACGAGCATCGCGACCCCTGAGGCGGTTCAGAGGATGCTGGCGGCCGGCGCCTACGGCTACGTCCTCAAAGACACCGCACCGGAAGCGCTCGCCGAAGCCGTTCTCACCGTCGCCCGCGGCGATGCCTTTCTCTCACCGCGGCACACACGTGCGCTCGTCGAACGCATTGCTTCCGATTCGGGGCTTGAAGCCCGCCGCGCAGCGGCTCAGCTCTTGGCGAGCCTGACCGAACGAGAACGCGACGCCGCCCGACTGGTGGCCGCGGGCGCGACCGACAGTGAGATCGCCCGGTCGATGCACGTCGCCCTGTCCACAGTGAAGACCTACATCCAGCAGGCCCGTCTCAAGCTCGGCGTGCGCAACAGGACGCAGATCGGCGTGATCGTCGAACGCGCAGGCGAGACGCCCGACCAGTGATGCCCCCATCAGGGGGTGATCGCGTCGACGTGCGCGAAGGCTTCGGCGACGAGCGGCGCCCAGCGGTCCGCGGCATCCGTCCCCACCGTGGCCCACTCGCGCATCGGCCTGCCGCGCATGACCGCAGGCTGCGCCTCGTTCGCCTCTGCCAGCTCGCCGACGCGGCTCTCCGGCAGCTTCACCATCAGCTCGCCGGCGAAGGTCACGAAGGCGAAGACCTTGCCACGGACGTTCAACCCTTCCGAGCCGAACATCGCCCCGAGGGCGACGTCGGGCCGCGCGGTCCACTCCGCCACGATCGGGTCGAAGATCGCGTAGGACTCCGGGAACTTCTGGCGGCGCGCGACGGCCTTGTCTGGCATGGCCTCACGGTACGACGCCCCTGCGACATACACGAGGGGTGACGGCATCCGATCGGAGGGGTATAGTCCATCTGGACTAATCGACATGGAGGATCACCGTGATGGACGCTGTCGCACGCCTGACCCCGCTCGGGGTGGCCGTGCTCGCACTCCTCAGCGAGGGCGACATGCACCCGTACGAGATGATCCGGCTGATGCATCTGCGCCGCGACGACCGCCTCGTCACCATCACGAACGGCACGGTCTATCACACGGTCGCCCGCCTCGAGCGGGCGGGACTCATCGCCGAGGTGGGAGTGGACCGCGACGGCAATCGCCCCGAGCGCACCACTTACACGCAGACGGATGCCGGAGCCGCGGCGGTGCTGGAATGGGTGCGCCGCGAGCTGCCGCGTGTCGATCGCCCCGCCGAGTTCCGCGTCGCACTCGCAGAGGCGCACGGCCTCGATCGTGCGGAGGCGGTCGCTCTCCTCGACGCGCGCCGTGGAGCGCTCGCCGACGCGCTCGACGCCCTGGCCACCGGCCGGCGGCACGCCGTCGGCAAGGGCGTGCCGGAGCAGTACCTGCTCGAGATCAGCCGCGAAGAGGCGCTGCTCCAGGCCGAGCTGGCCTGGATGGACGCGACGCTTCCGCGTATCGCCGCTCCTGATTTCCCCTGGGGTCCTGACGAGACCCCCTCGGAACGCTATTTCGCCCAGAGAAAGGCAGCACGCCAGTGACCAGCCCCCACACCCCGGACGCCACCCGCACGGCGGGCGCGGCATCCGCAACCGCCGCGGCGGCACACCCGCCCACCGGTGCCTACGCCGCGGGACACAAGCCCCGCAGCCCGTGGCCGGCCCTCTGGGCCCTCGTCATCGGGTTCTTCATGATCCTCGTCGACACGACGATCGTCTCCGTCGCCAACCCCGCGATCAAGGCCGCCCTCGACCCCGACACCAACAACCTCGACAACGTCGTGTGGGTCACCTCCGCCTACCTGCTCGCCTACGCGGTGCCCCTGCTCATCACCGGGCGGCTCGGTGACCGGTTCGGCCCGAAGTACATGTACCTCGGCGGCCTCGCCGTCTTCACCCTCGCCTCGCTCGCGTGCGGCCTGTCGCCGACGCTCGGCGCGCTCATCGCGTTCCGCGCCGTGCAGGGCCTGGGCGCGGCCCTCATGACGCCGCAGACGATGGCGATCATCACGCGCACGTTCCCGCCGAACCAGCGCGGTGCCGCGATGGGACTCTGGGGCGCCACCTCGGGCGTCGCGATGCTCGTCGGGCCGCTCGCCGGCGGCCTGCTCGTCGACGGCTTGGGCTGGGAGTGGATCTTCTTCATCAACCTGCCGGTGGGCGTCGTGGGCTTCGTGCTGGCGTGGATCCTCGTCCCCAAGCTCGAGACGCACCCGCACAAGTTCGACCTCGTCGGCGTCTTCCTCAGCGCCATCGGCCTCTTCCTCATCGTCTTCGGCCTGCAGGAGGGCGAGACCTACGACTGGGGCGTCATCTGGGGTCCGATCACGGTGTGGGGGCTCATCATCGCCGGAGTGCTCGTCATGGGGCTGTTCATCTGGCAGCAGGCGAAGACCAAGAGCGAGGCGCTGGTGCCGCTGGAGCTGTTCCGCGACCGCAACTTCTCGGTCGCCAACATCGGAATCTCCACGGTCGGCTTCACCGTCACCAGCATGTCGCTGCCGCTGATGTTCTTCCTGCAGCTGGCGCGCGGACTGACGCCGACCGAGTCGGCGCTGCTGCTCATCCCGATGGCCGTCGCAGCCGGCGTGCTCTCGCCGCTCGCGGGCCGCTGGCTCGACCACACCGACCCGCGGGTGCTGCTCGTTCCCGGTCTGCTGCTGGTGGCGGGCGCACTCGTCCTCTACTCGGTGCTGATGAACCTCGACACGCCGATCTGGATGTTCCTCATCCCGTCGCTGATCATGGGCATCGGCAACGCCGGCATGTGGGGGCCGCTCGCGACCACCGCCACCCGCAACCTCGCGCCGCGGCAGGCGGGCGCCGGCGCCGGCATCTACAACACCACCCGCACCATCGGCTCGGTGCTGGGCTCGGCCGCCATCGCGGTGTTCATGCAGAGCCGCATCGAGGCGAACATTCCCGGTTCCGCCGACGCGGCGGGTGGCAGCTTCAGCTCGGGCGCGCTGCCCGAGGTCGTCGCCGCGCCGTTCGCGACGGCGATGGCGCAGTCCGTGCTGCTGTCGGCGGCCGTGATGCTGATCGGCGTCGTCGCGGTGCTGTTCCTTCGCCGGCCGAAGGCGACGTCGACCGAGGACTGGCAGGCCGCGAACGCGGCGGTCGCCGCCGACTGAGTCCGACCGCGGATCCACCCGCTCGCCGCCGGGCGAGCGGGTGGATCGCGACCTCGGGGGCTGACTCAGTCCGGGTCGGAAGGGTCGATCGGCGCGTGGTGATCGAAGCCGGCGGCGCCGCGCTTCCAGTACCCGCTCAGCGCGACCTGCTCGGCCGGCAGCGCGAGCGTGCGGCGCAGGTGACGGCGGACGGGGATGAGAGCGGATGCCTCGCCCGCCGCGAAGACGAAGGTCGAGGCGTCCACCCCTACGGTGTCGAGAGCGGTGACGAGCGCGTCCGGGTCGCCGGCGTCGGGCCGATGCACCCTCACGTCGGTGCGGCCGGACGTCTCGCCGATGTATGCGTCGACCCACGCTCCGTCGTCGGCGGTGGTCGCGATGACGTCGACCGTCGTGGTGGCAGGCACTTCGGCCGCCCACCTGGTCGCCGACGGCAGGGCGGTCTCATCGACGACGAGCACCAGCCGGGCCGCGCCCTGGGGCGCTGCCCGCGAGCCGCGCGGACCCACGAACACCAGCTCGTCGCCGACGCCCGCATCGCTCGCCCAGCGTGAGGCGGGACCGGGTGACGGGTGCAGGTAGAAGTCCAGCTCGACAGCGACCTCCCCGCCCGCCGCGGTCACCCGCAGCGGGGTGAAATCGCGGGCGTGCATGGGTGCATCCGGCCGCACGATGCCGTCCTCGCCGGGACCCGCCGCGGTCGGTGCGACGAGCTCACCGGTCTCCGGATCCGGGAAGAACACGCGCACATGGTCGGCGGGGCCGCCGCTCTGGAAGTCGCCGAACTCAGGACCGGTGACGCGCACGCGCAGCAGCGCCGGAGCGACCTGCTCGACCGAGACGACGTGTGCCCGGCGGGCCGTGAAGCGGTGGCGTCCCCCGGCCCCGACCCCGCGTCGCCGTTCTTCCGTGCCGGGGCGGGCAGCGCGGGGGCTCAGCGCAGAGGCCGCGGTCGGGGCATCCGTCATGGTCTTCTCCTCACCTCGGGCGGCAGGAGCCGCCCGTTCCAGCAAACCACGCGACGCTATGGACCGACCGCTCGCGGCTGAGAGGGGCCTAATCCCGTAGAGGCGCGGTTGTCAAGCGGTTGGCCCGAGCGCCGGCATCCGTCCACGATGGTTCCATGACCGGACTCGCAGTGATCCTGCTCATCGTCGGAATCGTCCTGCTTCTGCTGGGCGTGTTCATCGAAGCGGCGAAGTTCCTGCTGTGGATCGGCCTCGTCATCATCGTCATCGCGGTGATCGCCTGGCTGATGCGCTTCATCCGCCGCCAGACCTGACCGGCCACGCGATCGCGCCTGGGCACTGCCGCAGCGCGTGACATCGGCGTAGCCTGACCCAATAGGGACGTCCCGGACCCCGACATCCACGGACCGCACGCGCGTGCGGCCGGAGGATCGGGGACGAGCATATGACCGACCAGCTCACCGGCGGCGTCCGCGCCACGGTGGCCCGAACGCCCCGAGCGGGCAACGACTTCACCGACCTCGCCAAGATCATCGGCACCAGCGGTCTGATGCGCCGCCGCTACGGGTACTACTGGACCAAGCTCATCGGCGCCGTGGTGGTGCTCGGCGCAGCACTGGTCGCCTTCTTCCTGATCGGCGACACCTGGTGGCAGCTCTTCACGGCCGCAGGATTCGCGATCCTGTTCACGCAGATCGCGATGCTCGGCCACGATGCGGCGCATCGGCAGATCTTCGTCTCCGGTCGGTGGAACGACTGGACGTCGATGGTGCTGGGCAACCTGCTGGTCGGGATGAGTTACGGCTGGTGGCAGCACAAGCACACCCGCCACCATGCGAATCCGAACAAGATCGGCTCCGATCCGGACATCGAGCTGCCGGTCGTGTCGTTCACCCCCGACCAGGTGGAGCAGCGCGCCAACCGCTACGGACCCGCGCTGGCCTGGGTCATGGCCCACCAGGGGATGTTCTTCTTCCCGATCCTGCTGCTCGAGGGCCTGTCGCTGCATGCATCCAGCGTGCGCCGCGTCGTCGCGCGTGAGCCGCTGCGTCGCCGCAGTGCCGAGATCGTCTTCCTCGTGCTGCGGATCGGCGGCTATCTCGCCCTCGTGTTCCTGGTGCTGTCGCCTGGCATCGCCGCGGTCTTCCTGGCGGTGCAGCTGGGCCTGTTCGGCGTCTACATGGGAATGGCCTTCGCCCCCAATCACAAGGGGATGCCGCTGGTGCCGGCCGAGGTGAAGGTCGACTTCCTGCGCCGGCAGGTGCTGATGAGCCGCAACATCCGGGGCAGCAGGCTGCTCGACGTGGCGATGGGCGGGCTGAACTACCAGATCGAGCACCACCTGTTCCCGTCGATGCCGCGTCCTCATCTGAGGAAGGCCTCCGGAGCGATCAGGGACTACTGCGCGGCTCACGACGTGCGGTACACCGAGACGGGACTGTGGGAGTCCTACCGGATCGTCACGCGCTACATCAACCGGGTCGGGCTCGGCGAGCGCGACCCCTTCGAATGCCCCCTGCTGCAGCAACGGCAGGCGGTCTGACCGGCCTGGGGCCGGGTGCGTGAGCTCGGGTGTCGTCCGCGACCTGCTGTGGGGTCGAGTCGCAGACGATGGGTCGATCTCCCGCCCGGAGCGCCGGCTCAGGCGTCGTCCGCGACCCGCTCTGGGGGGCGGGTCGCGGACGACGTAAACGTCGTAGCGCGGCCGGCGCGGCTGGACCCGGCCGGCGGCTGGACCCGGCCGGTGGGTGGACCCGGCCGGCGGCTGGACCCGGCAGATGGGTGGACCCGGCTGGCGGCCGGACGCGGCCGGCCGACCGCACGGCGGAGGGAGGGGTCGGTGGGGGCCGGGCTCAGCGCCGCCGTCGGCCGCGCTCGTGCGCCCAGATCGCGAGTTCGACGCGATTGCGGGCGCCCAGCTTCCCTGTGATGCTTCCGAGGTGCGTCTTCACGGTGCTGAGCGAGATGTGCAGTTCATCGCCGATCTCGCTGTTGCCGAGGCCGCGGGCGACGCCGGCGAGCACGGCCTCCTCGCGCTCGGTGAGCGGGCTCGACGGGGGGCGAGGCGCTTCGGGTGCGTCACCCGCGAACGCCTCGATCAGCCGTACCGTCACGTTGGGATCGATGAGCGCATCGCCGCGGGCCGCCGCGCGCACGGCCTCGCCGAGCAGCACCGGGCCGGCGTCCTTGAGCAGGAAGCCGCGCGCACCGGCCCGCAGGGCGGCGTAGACGTACTCGTCGAGGTCGAACGTCGTGATCACCACGACGGGGATCGGATCGGCGATGGCCGGCCCCGCGATGGCGCGGGTCGCTTCGAGGCCGTCCATCATCGGCATCCGGATGTCGAACAGGCACACGTCGGGACGGAGACTGCGTGCCAGCGCGACCGCCTGCGCGCCGTCCGCGGCCTCGCCGACGACCTCGATGTCGGGCTGGGAGTCCAGGATCATGCGGAGCCCCGTGCGGACGAGGTCCTGGTCATCGGCGATGAGTACGCGCACCGTCACGTGGTCCACCCCTTCCTCGGCAGGGACGCGGTGACGGTCCATCCGCCGCCCGGGGCCGGGCCCGCCTCGACCGTGCCTCCCAGGAGCGCCGCGCGTTCCCGCATCCCTGCGATGCCGAATCCCGGTGTGACATCCGTCGCCGGCGCGCCGTCGTCGTGGGCCGCGAGGAGCACGCCGGCGTCGTCCACACGCACATCCACGTCGACGCGGGTGGCGTTGCGCGCATGGCGGCGCGCGTTCGTCACCGCTTCCTGCGCCAGCCGGAAGACCACCGCGGCGATCGGCGCCGGCACCGCATCGACATCACCCTCCAGCCGCACGGCGACCTCGGGGCCGGTGCCCGCCGGCTGCGCGAGCCGGCGCACGTCGCCGAGCCCCGGTGTCGGCGCGAGCTCCGCCTCGCCGGCGCGTCGCAGGACGCCCACCATGGCGCGCATCTCCTGCAGCGTGCGGGTCGCCTCGCCTTCGATGGCCCGCAGCGCCGCGGCCGCGGCATCCGGATCCGTCGCGGCGACCGCCGTGCCCGCCTGCGCCTGGATGGCGATCGCCGAGACATGGTGGGCGACGGTGTCGTGCAGGTCGCGGGCGAGCTGCTCGCGCTCGCGCAGGCGGACGTGGTCGAGTTCGCGGGCCCGCGCACCGGAGCGCCACCGGAACGCCAGGCCGAGCACGCTCGTCGTGAGGGCGACCGCGATGCCGCCGATGAGATCGCCGGGCGTCGGTGTGCCGGTCACGAACGACAGTGCGAGTCCGGCGGCCACGAGCACGCCGCCGAGTACCATCGCCCGGCCGGAGCCCCAGCGGAACACGGCGTAGAGGAGCAGGAGGAAGTACGCCGTCGTGTACAGCTCCGACTCGGCGCCGGTCGCGAGCCCCACCACGGTGCCCGTGACGAACGCGATCGCCAGCATGGTCAGCGGCCGCGTGCGTCGCCAGAGCAGCGTCGGCACCAATGCCACGAGCACGACGGCCCAGAGCCAGCGCCACGGGACGTCGGGACGAACGGATGCCTCGACCACCGCCAGCGGAGCCAGCACGCCGACGAGCGCCCAGTCCCGCCAGACGCGCCGCGGCGGTGCCGGCGAGGCCGGCGGCGCGTCCCAGAGCGCGCGGACCGGGCTCGTCATGCCCTCATGATAGGTGGGCAGCGGGCACCGCCGATCGGACGGCGGGGCGCCCGCCACCGGCCCCTCGCCGCGCGCGACGCCGGATGACCACCTCGGCGACGGCGAGGTTGATCGCCCATGCCGCGCCCATGAGCACCGAGTGCATCGTCTGGCTCGGTGTTCCGAGAGCGAGAGTCCAGGGCAGGAGCGTGAGCACCTGCGTGCCCGCGCCGAGACCGATCGCGTAGGCCCGGGTCATCCATGCACTGTGTCTGGGTACGTCACCGCGCCGGATCGCGAGGAACGCGACGACGATCGCGGCGGCCATCCCCGTACCGAGGACGACGCGCATGACGATGAGGGCCGGTCCGTTCATCTCGGTGGGAATCGCGTAGAAGACCGCCATCCACACTCCGGACAGCGCCGCTGTCAGGCCCGCCGGCACGAGGATGCGCCCCGCGATCCGATGCCAGCGGCGCCTGCGCAGGGAGGGCGCGAACTGCAGGGCTCCGAGCACGAGGTAGACGCTCGCGCCGACCGCGTGGAGGATCACCGGGATCGGCGACGCGAAGAACCGCGCGTTCTCCGGCGTCACCTCGACGCCGATCGTCAGCGCCGTCACGCGGAACGCTCCGGCGACGACCGGCACCAGGCTGAGAGCGATGAGCCCGGCCGGCACCAGCCATTCCGGAGGCCGTCGGCGGGGGCTCGGGTGCGTGCGGGGCTGTGGCGGGCGAGAGGAGGCGATCGACATACGGCAACCATCGCTCTGCGGGGCTGTGCGGCACATCGGCCGTGCAGCCCTTCTCTCCTCGTCCGATCGGCCGAGGCGGGCGGCACGCCGAGCCGGGTCGCGCGGTCTGCGAGGCCTAGGCTCGAAGCGGACCGCCCCGGAATGCGGCCCGAAGGAGACATCCGTGAGTGAGACCGATCAGCACGTCAGCTCCGAGGCCAGCGCCTGGAAGCGCTTCTGGGAGCGCGGCGGGTGGTGGCGAGCCCTGATCCTGGTCGTCGGGTACTTCGTGCTCTACCAGGGGGCATCGTTGCTGCTGGCGCCGATCGCGCCGTCGATCGAGGACACCGAGAGCGCCGGCTACGTGCTGTTCTTCTACGCGCTCCCCATCCTCATCGGCGGTGTCATCCTCGTGGCCTTCGGCCTGTCGGTGGGCTGGCTGCGGGAGCTGTTCGCCCGGCAGCCGATCCGTGGACGGGGCTGGATGTGGATCGCGGTCGCCGTCGTGCTGCTCTTCAACGTCCTGCGCTTCGCCACCATCGACTACGCCGAGGTCGACTTCGGCTACGTGGCGTCCTGGCTCTTGGCGGGACTGTTCATCGGTTTCGCGGAGGAGGTCCTCACCCGGGGCTACGTCGTGAACCTCATGCGCAAGGCCGGCCACCGCGAGATCGCGGTCGCCCTCGTGTCGGCCGCCCTCTTCGCAGTCCTGCACGCCGGGAACCTGCTCTCGGGTCAGTCCCTGTTCACCACGGTCATCCAGTTGCTCTACACCTTCGCGTTCGGCATCTGCATGTACCTCACGCTCCGCGTGACGGGCAACCTGATCTGGCCGATCCTGCTCCATGCGAGCACCGATCCCAGCATCTTCCTGCAGTCCGTGCATCCGGCCGACGGCCCGCTCGCGACGATCGCGGGGTTCGGCAACATCCCCGTGATCATCGTGGGCCTGCTCGCGATCGCGTTCATCCGCGGGCGCGTGACGACCGACACGGATGCCGCGACCGTCGTCGGCGGTCCCACGCCGGCCTACGACCGCTGACGTGAACGACGGGCGCCACTGATCCAGGGGCGCCCGTCGCTTCGGGCGCGTGCGGACGCGGGGTCAGAGTCCCTCGGCGACCCGCGCGGCGATGTCGGTGCGGTGCTGGCCCCCATCGAGCCGGATCTCGCCCAGCGCGCGATAGACGCGCTCGCGGGCTTGCGCGAACGTCGTGGCGACGGCGACGACGTTGAGGACGCGGCCGCCGGTGGCGACCAGACCGCCGTCGCTCTCGGCGGTCGCGGCGTGCGCGACATGCACGCCGTCCGCTGAGGCCGCTTCGTGAAGACCGGTGATCGTGCGCCCGGTGATCGGCGCCGCGGGGTAGCCCTCGCTGGCGAGCACCACGGTCACCGCGACATCGTCGGCGAACGCCGGACGGGGGAGATCCTCCAGATGACCGGATGCCGCGGCCAGCAGCAACTCCGACAGCGGGTCGACGAGCCGGGGGAGCACGACCTGGGTCTCGGGATCGCCGAAGCGCGCGTTGAACTCGATCACCTTGACGCCCGTGTCAGTGAGGATGAGCCCGGCGTAGAGCAGTCCGATGAACGGCGTGCCCTCGGCATCCATCTGCCGGATGACCGGCTCGGCCACCTCGCGTGTGACCAGGTCGACGAACTCGCGCTCGCTGCCGAACTTCCCATCCAGCCACGGCAGGGGTGAGTACGCGCCCATGCCACCGGTGTTGGGGCCCTCGTCGCCGTCGAGCAGGCGCTTGTAGTCCTGCGCGGGGCTGAGCGGCAGCACGTGGTCGCCGTCGCTGAGGAAGAAGAGCGACACCTCGGGGCCGGCGAGGAACTCCTCGACCAGCACGGGGCCCGACGGCAGGTACTCGTCGGCGTGGGCGAGGGCCGCGGCGCGGTCGGACGTCACGATGACGCCCTTCCCGGCGGCGAGACCGTCGGCCTTCACGACGTGCGGGGCGCCGAGCGCGTCGAACGCGGCCTCGACCTCGGCATGGCTGGCCGCGCGCACCGCCCGTCCCGTCGGTACGCCCGCGGCGTCCATGATGCGCTTGGCGAATGCCTTCGACCCCTCGAGCTGCGCCGCGGCCTTGCCGGGCCCGAACACCGGGATGCCGCGCTCGCGCACCGCGTCGGCGACGCCTGCGACCAGCGGTGCCTCGGGGCCGATCACGACGAGGTCGATGTTGTTCTCGTTCGCGAAGATCGTGACGGCGCCGGGATCGTTCACATCGAGGGCGACGAGCTGCGCGTCCTGTCCGATGCCGGCGTTGCCGGGAGCAGCGAAGACCTCGTGCTCGGTCGCCTCCGACCGCAGCGCCAGGATGATGGCGTGCTCCCGCGCGCCCGAGCCGAGAACCAGGATCTTCACGCGCTCCAGCCTACCGACGCGCCTCGCGGGGTTTCGGGCGCCCGGCGTACGGTGGAAGGCGTGGCACGCAAGATCTCGACCGACGACGGCCGCGCCGCGCTGAGCGCGGTCGGGGCGGCGGCTGCGGCATCCGTCCCTCCCGCCCGCACCGACAACGCGACAGCTGTGCGCTATCTCCTGCAGCTGCTCGCCGAGAAGGCGCCGGGCAACTCGGTCGAGGTGCGGGTGCCGCCGTTCGGCGCGGTGCAGATCATCGAAGGGCCGCGGCATACCCGCGGCACGCCGCCGAACGTCGTCGAGACCGACCCCGCGACCTGGATCGCGCTGGCGACCGGTGCCGAGCAGTGGACGGATGCCGCCGCCGGAGGCCGCATCAGCGCCTCAGGCACGCGCGCCGACATCTCCGACCTGCTCCCGCTGCGCCCCTGACCTTCCTCCGTCGGGGCGGCCGTGGCGAAACGACTCGGGCCGGTGCGCTGCGCCGGGTGCGGGCGTTTCGTCTCGCTCGTTCCTCGCTCGCTCAACGACCGGGAAGAGGTCTGGCGCGTTTCTCGCTCGCTCATCGACGGGGGACAAGGACTCGGTCGTTGAGCGAGGGAGCGCCAGCGACCGAGGCGAAACGCCTCGGGTGCACGAGATGCCCAGGCATCGCGCTTCGCCTGCCCCGGCGCGATCCGGGGCGCCGAGTGGGACAATGGACGTATGCCCGAGCACAGCCAGGACCACATCGAGACCGCGCGCGTGCGACGTGCGCCGAAGATCTCGGTGTTCCTCATCCTCGGCGCCTTGCTCGGCGTGGTTGTCGCGATGATCCTCACGTTCGCGTTCAACGGCACCGCCGAGGCCAGCCCCAACACCGGCGTCGAATACTCGCAGGCCCAGGTGTTCGGATTCCTCGCGCTGATCTGCGGCACCATCGGCCTTGCGCTCGGCGCCGTCGTCGCGCTGATCTTCGACCGACGTTCACGGCGTCACACGCACGACATCACCGTCGGCCACGCGTCTGTGCACGTCGATCCGGAGCCGGGAACGAACGGTCACGGCTCCGCGCACTGACGCCGCGCGCTACGCGAGCTCGGCGATGATCGGGTGGATGGCGGTGTCGAATGCCGCGACGTCCCCCCGCAGTCCGTCGGTGACGGCGACGGTGAGGGATCCGATCCACCACACGCCCCGCTGATTCAGCGGCAGCACCTGCACGTTGAGCTCGAACGAGTGCGCCCGCCGCCCGACCTGCCGCTCGTGCTCGGCGATCGCACCGGCATAGGCGCGATACGACGTGCCGGTGCTGTGCGAAGCCTCCTTGCGGTACCGCGCGTGCGCCTCCCGCGCGTACGCGAGGGCCTCGGGTGCGTGCGGAACGAAGGCGGATCGCAGCTCGTCGCAGCCCTCGACGGGCAGCGCGAGCACAGTGTCGAATCCGTCGACGAGGTCGAGGGGAACCTCTGACGGATGCGCCTGCGGCTCGACCGTCATCGCCCAGTACTGGCGCCACTGTCGTTCGAGCGTCGCCTGCGCCTCTTCCGACCGGTCGTTCGCACGCGGCGGGATGC
This sequence comes from Microbacterium sp. ZW T2_14, assembly GCF_044987405.1. Taxonomy (NCBI): domain Bacteria; kingdom Bacillati; phylum Actinomycetota; class Actinomycetes; order Micrococcales; family Microbacteriaceae; genus Microbacterium; species Microbacterium sp. ZW T2_14. Next base: position 77,237 of record NZ_JBJDRK010000008.1, read on the forward strand.
CGCGGAGGTGCGGCAACTCCTCCGGTGAGCGGATGCCGAGGACCTGACGCAGATAGAGCGCAAGAAGCACCGGCTGACCGGCGTCTTCGCGGATCAGCCACTCCGGTGCACCGGCGCCGCCCATGCCGTCCATTCTAGATCCGGCCTCACCACTCCCGCCCCGTTGCGCGGCATCCCGCTGCCCCCGATCCGCGGCATCCCCTCCGGTCTCGGTGCGTGGGTTCGGCGCCGCGCCCGTAAGAAGCGGAGGAGATGTGAAGAGCGGAGGAGGTTCTAGCCCGAATCCCTCCTCCGCTCCTCCCATCTCCTCCGCCCCTGGCACCTGCGGGAGGGGCAGAGCGGGTTCGGTTTTCGGAGCGGGCTCGAGTTTTCCCGAGTGCGTGGCACGCGGATGCCGCGGCCCCCGGCATCCATTCCCCTCTTGATGCGTGGGTTCGGCGTCGCGCCCGTCACGGGCGGAGGAGATGTGACGAGCGGAGGAGGTTCTAGCCCGAATCCCTCCTCCGCTCCTCCCATCTCCTCCGCCCCTGGCACCTGCGGGAGGGGCAGAGCGGGTTCGGTTTTCGGAGCGGGCTCGAGTTCTCTCGAGTGCGTGGCACGCGGATGCCGCGGCCCCCGGCATCCGTTCCCTTCTTGATGCGTGGGTTCGGCTCCTCCGCCCGTCACGGGCGGAGGAGATGTGACGAGCGGAGGGTGGCCTGGCCCGATTCCCTGCTCCGCTCCTCCCATCTCCTCCGCCGATGACGCGGACGGGAGAGGCAGAGCGGGTTCGGTTTTCGGAGCGGACTCGAGTCCTCCCGAGTGCGTGGCACGCGGATGCCGCGGCCCCGGCATCCGTTCCCCTCTCGATGCGTGGGTTCGGCGCCGCGCCCGTCACGAGCGGAGGAGATGTGACGAGCGGAGGAGGTTCTAGCCCGAATCCCTCCTCCGCTCCTCCCATCTCCTCCGCCCCTGGCACCTGCGGGAGGGGCAGAGCGGGTTCGGTTTTCGGAGCGGGCTCGAGTCCTCCCGAGTGCGTGGCACGCGGATGCCGCGGCCCCGGCATCCGTTCCCTTCTTGATGCGTGGGTTCGGCGTCGCGCCCGTGACGGGCGGAGGAGATGTGACGAACGGAGGAGGGTCTGGCCCGACTCCCTCCTCCGCTCCTTCCATCTCCTCCGCCGACGACGCCGACGGGAGGACGGCAGGAGTTGCCGACGAGAGGAAGGCAGGAGGGTCGGGCGCCGAAGGAGGGCAGGAGGGTGGGTGCGGAGGCAGGCACGGGTCGACGCCGCGACAGGGCTTGTTGCAGGTGCTCGGCAGCGGTCCGCGGCATCCGTTCCGGTATCAATGCGTGCGTCCGCCCGGCACGGACGTCACGGGCGGAGGAGATGTGACGAGCGGAGGAGGGTCTGGGCCGAATCCCTCCTCCGCTTCTCCCATCTCCTCCGCCGATGACGCCGACAGGAGGAAGGCAGGACCGTTCCGCGCGGCAGGAGGGCAGCCGGGGCGATGCCGGACTGCGCGTCGGCTCCTCCCCAGGTGCGCGGCGCCGGCGGGATGTCCACAGACAGCGTTGCCGTGGCTTCGGGCGCAGGCGAACCGCCCGACGATGTGGAGATGGTTCAGGGCGGAGCTGAGATGCGAGCACGTGGTCTGGTCGCGGCGGTGAGGGATGCCGGCGGCATCGGGCGCCGTGCGACGTTCGCGAAGCGCGGGCACTCGCAGCGGACGATCGATGCGGCTGTGGCGGCGGGACTCCTCCACGTGGTCCGCAGAGTCTGGATCGCCGTGCCCTCGGCGGACCCGTACCTGGTGGCGGCGGCGCGAGCCGGGGTCGTCCTCTCGTGCGTGACGCGTGCGCGTCGCCTCGGGTTGTGGGTCGAGAGCGACGCCGCGGCGATGCACGTCGCCGCTCACCCGCACGCGGGACGCGTCGCCGTGGCGGAGGACGTCCGTGTTCATCGGGCAGTGCCGGTGATCGCGCGCGACCCCGCGGCGCTGGAGGACCCGATCGAGAACGCGCTGGCCATCATCTGCGCGTGCCAGCCTTTCGAGGCCGCTCTCGCGAGCGTCGAGTCGGCGCTCAACAAGTCGCTGGTGAGCAAGCCGTCGCTGCTCCGCCTGCCGTTCGCACCGGGGGTCCGACAGATCATCGAGGCGGCGAACCCCTACTCCGACTCGGGGCTGGAGACGTACATCGTGCCGCGTCTGGCCTGGATGAGGCTGCGGATCGTGCCGCAGGCGTGGATCGCCGGGCATCGGGTCGACTTCCTGATCGGCATGCGACTCGTGCTCCAGATCGACGGAGGGCACCACGTCGGCAGGCAGCGCGCGAGCGACAGCGCCCACGACGCCCTGCTCCGGCACATGGGCTACCACGTGATCCGCGTCGGCTACATCCAGGTCGCCGAGGACTGGCCGGGCGTGCAGGCGCTGATCATGCAGGCTGTCGCGCAGGGGCTCCACCTCGCCGAGACGTGGTCGGAGGCCGCCCGGGTGTGACGGGGGGAGGAGATGTGCGCAAGGGAGGAGGAATCGCCGCCAAATCATCCTCCGCTCCTCACATCTCCTCCGCCCATCGCGGCGGCGGGCAGGGCGCGGGGTCACCTGCGCGCGCAGAGGCCGCCGGCGCGGCGCAGGGCGGGGTCACCTCCGCGGGGCAGGCGGCGGATACACGGAAGAGGGACGGATGCCGCGGCCCGGCGTCGTGCGGCGTCGTCACCCGGCATCCGTCCAGGCACGCCGCCGGTAGGCTGGTGACCGTGGCCTCATCCGAACGCGATGCCCCCTCCCGCCCCGCACAGCCCGTGAACCCGTACACGGCTGCCGGCGTCGACACCGCCGCCGGCGACCTCGCCGTCGAGCTGATGAAGTCGGCGGTGCGCCGCACGCAGGGCCCCGAGGTCCTCGGGGGCGTCGGCGGATTCGCCGGTCTCTTCGACGCGAGCGCGTTCAAGGCCTACGACAAGCCGCTGCTGGCCACCAGCACCGACGGTGTCGGCACGAAGGTCGCCATCGCACAGGCTATAGACAAGCACGACACGATCGGCCAGGACCTCGTCGGCATGGTCGTCGACGACATCGTCGTGGTCGGCGCGAAGCCGCTGTTCATGACCGACTACATCGCCTGCGGCAAGGTGTTCCCCGAGCGCATCGCCGACATCGTCCGCGGCATCGCGGCGGGCTGCGCCGAGACCGGCACGGCGCTCGTCGGCGGCGAGACCGCCGAGCACCCCGGCCTACTGGGCATCAACGACTACGACGTCGCGGGCGCCGCGACCGGCGTGGTCGAGGCCGACCGAGTCCTCGGCCCCGACCGGGTGCGCAGCGGCGACGTCGTTCTCGCGCTGGCCAGCTCGGGCCTGCACTCCAACGGCTACTCGCTGGTGCGCCACATCGTCGCCGGCGCCGGCATCCAGTACGGCGACAAGTCCGCCGACCTCGGCGCGACGTGGGGCGAGGCCCTGCTCGAGCCGACGCGCCTCTACACGCGCCCGCTGCTGCGCCTCATCGCCGACCACGGTGACCGGGTGCACGCGCTCAGCCACGTGACCGGCGGCGGCATCGCGGCGAACCTCGCACGCGTGCTGCCGCAGGGCACCTGGGCCGAGCTCGACCGGTCGACATGGTCGCCGTCGCCGGTGTTCCGCGTGCTGGCGGACCTGGGCGACCTCGACCTCATCTCCACCGAAGGCACCTGGAACCTCGGCATCGGGTTCCTCGCCGTCGTGGCGGCCGACAAGGCGGATGCCGCGGCATCCGCTCTCTCCCGCGAGGGCATCGCAACCTGGCAGGTGGGCGTCGTGCGCGACGGCGAGCGCCCGGAGGGCCACTGGGAGCAGGGCGCCAAGGGCGTCGACGGCGGCGCCGTGCGCCTCGTCGGCTCGTACGCGGACGACGGATCACGCGCAGACCACTCGGCTCACTGAGCCGCCAGAACGACAAACCCCGGCTGAACGACACGCCGGCTGAACGACAAGACGGAGCAAGCGACACCCATGTGCGGAATCGTCGGAGTGGTGGGCCGTGGGTCTGCGAACCAGGAGATCTACGACGCGCTTCTGCTGCTGCAGCACCGCGGTCAGGACTCCACCGGCATCGCGACCGCCGAGCGCAACGGGGTCGTGCACCAGCACAAGACCCGTGGCCAGGTGCGCGAGTCCTTCCGCACCCGTGACATGCGGGCGCTGCTCGGCGAGATCGGGCTCGGCCACGTGCGCTATGCCACGAAGGGCACCGCGTCCAACGAGGAGGAGGCCCAGCCCTTCTACGTGAACGCGCCCTACGGCATCGTGCTCGTGCACAACGGCAACCTCACGAACACGCGGGAGCTCACCGAGGAGCTGTTCCACAAGGACCGCCGTCACCTCAACACGTCGTCCGACACCGAGCTGCTCGTCAACGTGCTGGCGAACGAGCTGCAGGCGTCGATCTCCGGACTCGAGCTCGATCCCACGCAGGTTTTCCAGGCCGTGAGCCGCGTGCACGACCGCGTCGAAGGCTCATACGCGGCGATCGCCCTGATCGCGGGCTACGGTCTGCTGGCGTTCCGCGACCCGTTCGGCATCCGTCCGCTCATCCTCGGCACGCGCAAGCACGAGGACGGCCACTACGAGTGGGTCGTCACGAGCGAGTCGCTGGTGCTCGAGAACGGCGAGTTCGAGATCGTGCGCGACGTCGATCCCGGCGAGGCCGTGTTCATCGACCTCGAGGGCAACCTGCACACCCAGCAGTGCGCGACCGATCCCCAGCTCGTGCCCTGCTCGTTCGAGTACGTGTATCTCGCGCGGCCCGACTCGGTCATGAACGGCATCTCGGTGTACGAGGCGCGCCTGCGCATGGGCGACCGGCTCGCCGACACCATCGCGAAGTTCACCCCGCGCGAGGCGATCGACGTGGTCATGCCGATCCCGGACTCGTCGCGACCCGCCGCGATGCAGGTGGCGCGCAAACTGGGCGTCGAATACCGCGAGGGCTTCTACAAGAACCGCTACGTCGGCCGCACGTTCATCATGCCGGGCCAGGCGGCGCGCAAGCGCAGCGTGCGCCAGAAGCTCAACGCGATGTCGAGCGAGTTCAAGGGCAAGAACGTCCTGCTCATCGACGACTCCATCGTCCGCGGCACGACGTCGAAGGAGATCATCCAGATGGCCCGGGATGCCGGGGCCAAGAGCGTCACGTTCGCCTCCGCGGCACCGCCCGTGCGCTACCCGCACGTGTACGGCATCAACATGCCCTCGCGCCAGGAGCTGGTCGCCCACGGGCGCACCATCCCCGAGATCGCGGAGGAGCTGGGAGCCGACTTCGTCGTGTACCAGGAGGTCGAAGACCTGAAGGCGGCGATCCTCGAGGGCTCGGACGTCGAGGACCTCGACATGAGCTGCTTCGACGGCCGCTACATCACGGGCACCGTCACCGACGAGTACCTCGCCTGGGTCGAAGGTTCGCAGGAGTCCTGACGGCCGCGTTCGACGGCCGGGGAGCCGGGCGGTTCGACGCGCTGCGTCTCGCTTCGCTCGCTCGACGGCCGGTGCGGCTGTCCGGTTCCCGCGCCGGTCGTTGAGCGAACGAGGGCACGAGCGCGACGAAACGCCCTTGGGCGCGATGTTCGGTCCCGGTCGTTGAGCGAGCGAGGAACGAGCGAGACGGAACGCCCGCGGCGCGGCGGACCCGGCGGCTCGGCGGTCCCGAGTCAGGCCGGGAGCAGCACGCGGACCTGACGGCTGATGTCGTCCACGATCTCGTCCACCGAGAGGCCGATGTTAACGGTGGCGGCCATGCTGACGAACATGATGGCCGAGACGACGTGCGCGAGCGTGGCCGCGTCTTCGGGACTCGTGCGCCCGTCGCGCTGCAGGACGCTCGCGACCGCCTCTTCGGTCTGCACGGTGAGGGCGAGCGCCTCGCGGTGGTGCGGCTCCTCGGGATCGCCGAAGACGATCTCGCGCAGGTACGTGCGCCCGTTGTCGATCTGCACGCGATTGCACTCGACGACTGCGCGAATGATGGCGGTCACCGCCTCGAGCGGGTTCGCGACGCCTTCGGCCGCGGCTCTGCCCTCGGCGAGCGCGTCGACGTAGCTGGAGTTCTGCACCAGCAGGAGCAGCTCGCCCTTGTTCTTGGCGTACAGGAACAGCGTTCCCGTGCCGATGTCGGCCTTGTCGGCGATCTGCTGCGTGGTGACGTCGTCGACGCCGTGCTGCGTGAAGAGCTCCCGGGCTGCGGCGGTGATGCGCTGGAGCTTGTCCTGCTTGTTGCGCTCGCGTCGACCGACCGGCTGAGTGTCGATGGCCATGACGTGATCCTCCGGGGAATAGACACTGACTGACTTCAGTTCTGATTATAGTCAGAAATGTGTGGACTCGGATGTTCTTCGGTTCATTGTCCCACGGACGTTCCGCACCGCCCCGGTGCCGATCTCGCTCAGCAGACAGGAATGCGCACATGCCCTCACTCAACGGAGCCGTCGTGCTCGTCACCGGAGCCAACGGCGGAATCGGGACGCAGTTCGTCCGCGATGCGCTGGCGCGCGGGGCGAGCAAGGTCTACGCGACCGCTCGCAACCCACGCGCCTGGAACGACGACCGGGTGGTGCCCCTCGCGCTCGACGTCACCGACGCGGCGTCCATCGAGGCGGTCGCGGAGGCTGCCGATGACGCGACAGTCCTCATCAACAACGCCGGTGCACTCCCGGCGACGGCGAGCCTGCTCACCGCGACGTCCGCCGACATCCGCGCCACCATGGAGACGAACTTCTTCGGGCCCGTCTTCGTCGCCCGTGCCTTCGCGCCGATCCTCGCCGCGCGACCCGGCTCCGCCCTGGTGGATGTGCACTCGGTCGCCAGCTGGTACGCCATGGGCGGGAGCTACAGCGCATCCAAGGCCGCGCTCTGGTCGGCCACGAACTCGCTGCGGGTCGAGTTCGCTGCGGCGGGCGTCCACGTGATGGGCGTTCACATGGGCTACGTCGACACCGGCATGGCGGCGCACGTCGACGGACCGAAGATGCTCCCGGACGAGCTGGTCGCCCAGGTCTACGACGGCCTGGAGGCGGGCGCATACGAGATCGTCGCCGACGGCATCTCGGCTCAGGCGAAGGCGGCGCTGAGCGGCCCGGTCGAGGCGCTCTACCCCGAGCTGCAGGCAGCGACGGCCGGGAGCCGGTGATGACATCGGTCACGCAGGTCGCGATCGGCGCAAGCCGGATGCCGAGCTGACGTCTCGCACCGAGCGCAGACGAGATCGAGGGCCGCAGCGGGTGCTGCGGCCCTCGGTCTCGGTGCCCGGTGTCCGGTGGCGAGACGTGGTGACCTACTCCCGATAGTGGGGCAGGATGACGCCACCGCTGACGTAGGTCAGCGCCGCGGCGACATCGTAGGCGTGGATCGCCGACCCGCGGGACCCGATGGTGCCCGACAGCCGCTCGACGTCGCGGCTCGCGAAGAACGCCGCGCGGGCCGCCACATCGTCGAAGCCGAGGCTGACCGAAGCGTGGAAGCGCCGATCGGCGGGGTTGTCATGGGCGACGTTCGGCGTGTCCCACAGCCGCTCGTTCCAGGGGAGGAAGGTCTGGGTCCGCAGTTCTCGCAATGCGCCGGTCGCGCCGAGTGCGGGCGCGAGCTCCGCCGTCACGAACCTGCGGAAGGCGCGTCCGCTGACATCGGGCCGCCTGCGGAGGTACACGAGGGCGCGCGCGCCCGGCCGCCGCCCGGGCTCCGCCACGTCGTACCACCGGGCGGAGTATGGCGGTCCCGCGTACAGGAGGGTCCGCCGAAAGACGTTGATCTCGTCCTGGAACGCCAGCCGCGTCTGCGCGCGACCCCGCAGCGGCGCGAGGATCGACCGGAATGCAACCTCGGCCACGCCGTCGATTCTCCGGTCGGCGGGGATCTCCGTCTCGACGCCTCGCGTGTCGGGCCAGAGGCCGGGATTGCGCTCCGCCAAGTGGATCTGCCGGTATTCCTCGAGCCCCGGGGTCGCCGAGATGATCCCCGAGTGGGGCCCCTTCCAGTAGTCCATGCTGGTCTGGCGGGGGTGATCGGAGCGGACCCACAGCAGGATCGACGAGGTCAGCGGCTTTCGCCTGTATGCGGCGCCGGTGGTCATGTGCTCGTTTCCTTTCGATGACTCGGGATGCCGTCAGCGCTCGAGGAAGCCGGCCGCGACGGGCGCGAACTGCTCGTGGAACTGGAAGATCCCGCCGTGTCCGGAGTCACGGTAGATGACGAGTTCGGATCCCTGGATGCGGCGGTGCAGGTCGTCCGAGAGCACCGAGGGCACCATGCGGTCGTTGTCGCCGTTGGCGATGAGGGTCGGCTGGGTGATCGTCGAGAGGTCGGCCGGCGCCGAGCGCCCCCACTTCTTGATCGCTTTCAGCTGGGTCCGCAACGCCTTCGTCGTGATGGGTGCGTCGCGGTCGACGGTGCGCTCCTGGAGGCGCTTCACGAATGCCTTGGCCGCGAGCTTGCCGGTCGCGTTGCGGTTGAAGAAGAGGAACTCCTTCGGGTCGGAACGCGTCAGCGTGGCACGCAGGATGTCGTAGTAGGTGGTGCCGGCGACCTTGTCGATGTCCTTGCCGCCCGCGGGGCCGGTCCCGGTGAGGACGAGCTTGCGCACGAGCTCGGGATGCTTGACCACGAGCGCCTGCGCGACCATGCCGCCGAGCGAGAAGGCGAAGACGTCGATCGTGTCGAACCCCAGTCCGCGGATGAAGGCGTAGGCGTCGTCGGCCATCGCCTCGACGCTGTCGGGCACCTCGCCGGTCGAGGCGCCGACGCCGCGGTTGTCGAATGTGACGACGTGGCGATCCTTAGCGATCGGATCCACGATGCGCGGGTCCCAGTTGTCCAGGGTCGCGGCCAGGTGGACGAAGAAGACGACGGGCACGCCGCCCTTCGGCCCCAGCTCCCGATAGGCGAACGTGACCCCGCCGGCGGAGATGGTGCGGGTCGGTGCTTGCGCATAGGACGTGATGACGGGGCCGCTGCTCGTCGTGCTCATGGTGGTCTCCTCTGGTTGCTGCGAAGTCGGGTGTGGACGCGGACACTGGTGCCGAGTTCACTCAAGTATGAGTGTACTCAGTAATGAAGTCAATGGCGAGATGCGCCGGCAGTCATGCCTGACCCCGGCCTGGCGAGCCTGAGTATCGCCCGGCCACCTAGGGTTGATAGGTGAGCTCCCCCTCGTCCCGACCTCTCTGGCAGGGCCGAGCGCTCGCCCTCGTAGGCATCGTGCTGTTCGCCTTCTCGCTGCGTTCGGCGGTCGCATCGCTGTCGCCGCTGTACGACCACATCGCGGTCGACTTCGACGTGCCGGCCGCGGTGATCGGTCTCATCGGAACCGCACCGCCGGTCTGCTATGCGGTGTTCGGCCTGCTCACACCCGCCCTCGAACGTCGGTTCGGCCTGGAACGGCTGGCGGTCGTGGCGATGGTGGTCGTGGCGATCGGGCTCATCGTCCGCAGCCTCGCACCGGGCGACGGGGTCCTGCTCGCCGGCACGGCCCTGATCTTCGCCGCGGTCGGGGTGGGCAACATCCTGCTGCCGCCGCTCGTGAAGCGGTACTTCCCGGACCGCGTCGGTCTGATGACGACCGTGTTCTCGACGACGATGGCGCTCGCGACCTTCCTGCCGCCGCTCGTGGCTGTGCCGGTGGCGGATGCCTCGGACTGGCACGTCTCGCTGGGGCTCTGGGCCGTCTTCGCCGTGGTGGCCACCGTGCCCTGGATCGGGCTGGCCGTGCGCCACGCGGCCGTCGAGAAGAGCCGTGCCGCAGCGGCCGCGGCGTCGGACGACGACATCGAGCAGCCGAGCCCGCGCGCGTTCGGACGCATGTGGCGGCTTCCGATCGCGTGGGCGCTGCTGGTGGGCTTCGCCGTGTCGAGCACCCTCGCCTACACCGCGTTCGCGTGGCTGCCGACGATCCTCGTCGACATCGCGGGCGTCACGCCCGCCGTGGCCGGGGTGCTGCTGGCGCTGTTCGGGTTCATGGGACTGCCGGCATCCTTGGCCGTGCCGCTGCTGGTCACGCGCGCCAACGCGACACGGGTGCTGTTCGGCGTCGCGGTGGGTACGGGATTGGCCGGTATTGCGGGGCTGCTCTTCGTGCCGACCGTCGCGCCGTGGCTGTGGGTCGCGCTCTTCGGACTCGCGCCACTGCTGTTCCCGATGATCCTGGTGCTGCTGGGCCTGCGCACCCGCACGCACGAGGGCGCGGTCGCGCTGAGCGGCTTCGTGCAGAGCGGCGGCTACGCGATCGCCGCGCTGTTCCCCGTCGGCATCGGGCTTCTCCACGACGCCACGGATTCGTGGACGGCCCCGCTCATCGTGCTCGCCGCCGTGGTGGCCGCGGCGATTCCCGCCGGCGTGGTGGCGGCGCAGCCGCACACCGTCGAGGATGACTGGGAGCGGCGACACGGCGCCTGGTGAGGCATCCGAAGTTCCCAGGCGGTTCGCGATATATCGTGTTAGGTTCCCGAACGTGACCACTGCCGATCCTGCCGAGACCCCTGTGACGCGTGAGTCTCTCGAGACCCGCGTTCGCACCGACATCGCCGCTGCGGAGGTGCCTCACCGCCCGATCCGCCGGATGCTGCGCCGTGCGCGCGTCTGGATCGACGCGCATCCACGCCTCAACCGCGCCTATCGGTTCGGGGTCGGCACGGCCGGCGGCGTCCTCGCGGTGGGCGGGCTGCTGCTCGTGCCGCTGCCGGGGCCGGGCTGGCTGGTGGTCTTCCTCGGGCTCGCCGTGCTCGGAACGGAGTTCCACTGGGCGCGGCGGATGGCCGCTGCGCTCAAGCGCATGCTCGACCGGTTCTGGGCCTGGTGGCGAGCAGGGCGCGCCGCGCGCGCAGGCGACGCGGCGTAGCGACGGGCGGACCCTGTCCGCCACGGCCATGCCGGATTGCGGGCGCGCTACTCACCCCGCACCCGCGCTCGAACGTGGGGGAGGGTGAGGCGACGAAGGACTCTACGCCTGCGACGACGACGAGACGGGCGAGGTCTCGTCCTCGTCTTCGTCGTTGTACTGGTCGGCCCACTTGTCGACGAACTCGTCGTCATGGTGACCGAGCTCGCGCTCGAGTGCCGAGTAGTTCACGTTGTACGTGTCGTACTTCAGCTCACGGGCGATCTTGGTGTGCTTCGCCTTCTGACGGCCACGCCCCATGCGAGACCCCCTCATTTAAGGTCGCGGGCTATTCTGCGGGCTCTGAGCCTCGCAAACCCGGGCATTCACGAATCCGGCTTCGAACCGGTAAGAGTAGCATTCAGGATAACACGGAGCCCCGGTAACCCGGCGGCTGCGGCCCCACCGGCGTAGGAGGAGTGCGGACATATGACCGATGAGGCATCCGAGCCGCAAGGCGATGCGACGACCGACGAGAGCCTGCACGGTGCTGTCATCGCGGGAGTGATCCCCGACCAGTCTCCGCGGGTCCTGAAGGAGGCCGCGCGCTACGCGAAGCTGCTTCAGGTGCCGCTGGTCGTGGTCCACGTCGACGTCACCCGGTTCGTGACCTACGAAGACCCCGACGGGTACGTTCACTCGGCACCGATCGACATCAACATCGCCGCGGGCGAGGGTGAGCTGGCGAAGGTGCAGGATGCCGCGGCATCCGTTCTCGGAGAAACCGGGCCCGACTGGACCGTCCGCCAGCTCGTCGGCGATCCGGCCATGGCGATCAAGAGCTTCGCCGATCACATCGATGCGCGGCTGATCGTCGTCGGCACCCGCAAGCGCGGGTTCGGCGAATCGGTCCGCGAGTTCTTCACCGGCTCGGTCGGCGTGCGCCTGGCGCACCGGCAGCACCGGCCCATCCTGATCGTGCCCCTCGGCGAGCCGGTGCCCGACGACGAGGAGATCTGGCCGGCCTGAGCAGGCGACGCCGACGCAGAAGGGTGGTCCCGCCGACGGCGGGACCACCCTTCGTGCTTCGAGAATCGTGTGCGAGCAGGATGCCGCGGCTCAGCCGCGCAGCGTGCGCGTGATGTCGCGGGCGACGCGGTCGAGCTCGCTCGCGACCTGGTCGACGAGCGAGGCGGCGAGCTCGCCGCCGCGCGCCACGTGCACGCGGACGTCGCCGCGCACGTTCGCACGGAACTCGTTGACGACGGCGTCGAGCCGCTGCATCTGCTCGCGGCTGCGCACCCGCGGGTCGTCCTCGCGGGACGGCTGCGGCGTCGTCTTGCGCTCGTCGCGCGAGGCCGCCGCCAGGTCGGCACGCAGGCTCTTCATCGCCTCGCGGACGCTGCCGCGCACCTCGTCGGCGATGAGGCGCACCGAATCGGCGAGCCCGGCCTCGATGCCCTCGAGGTCGCCCGAGCGCGACTGCACCTCGGCGTGACCGGCCTCCGTGATCTCGTACACGGTCTTGCGGCCGTCGACGGACTTGGTCACGAGACCTTCCTCCTCGAGCTTCGCCAGGCGCGGGTAGATGGTGCCGGCGCTCGGGGTGTACGTGCCCCCCGTGCGGTCCGACAGGGCCTGCATGATGTCGTAGCCGTGGCGCGGCCCTTCATCGAGCAGGTTCAGCAGGTACAGGCGCAGATCGCCGTGTGAGAAGACCGGGGTCATCACACTTCTCCTCGGTCGAAACCGGCCGCAGCTTCACGGGCAGCCGACTCGTCTGCAGCCGTCTCGCCGGCGGGCGCGGGTGGAGTGGACGTGGTGGGCTCGGGCGCGGCCGCCGCGACGGGCGCCGCGTCCGGGGCAGCGGACGAGGTGCGGCGCAGCACGGTGATGTCGCCCGAGACGCTGTGCGCGCGGACGTCCGCGAAGCTGCCGCTCAGCTCGCCGACCGAGCCGGCGTAGTTCGTGGTCGGGCCCGCGCCATTGCCGCGGCGAACGACGCCATCGACCTGGACGCGGCCGCTCACACTGCGGATGACGTAGTTGGCCGGGTAGCCCTCGTCGAGCCGCACGGTCGAGCTGCCGCTCACCGTGTTGAGGCCGACCGAGAGGATCTCACCGGTCGAGTCGACCAGCACGGCACCCGACACGGTGTCGATCGTGGCCTTGCGCAGGGTGCCCGTGGCCGCGACGTCGCCCGAGACGCTGTTGGCGTTCAGCGCGCCGACGAGCTCGCGCACCTGCACGTCGCCCGAGACCGCGTTGACCGACAGGTCGCCGGTGAGGCCGTCGACGATGATGTCGCCCGAGACGGTGTTGAGCGAGGCGTCGCCGCGGAGGCCCGAGACGAGCGCGCTGGCGCTGACCACGCCGAGGGTGAGAGCGACGTCGCGGGGGACGGCCACGCTGATCTCGGCCTTGGGCCCGCCGGCTCCGAAGTTGCGGAACACCTCGAGGAAGTTGTCCCAGCGCAGCTGCGGGTGGTCGATCTCGACGTGGTCCTCTGCCACCTCGATGCGGAGGTCCTTGACGGTGACGTCGTGCACTTCGATGCGGATGCCGGGCTCGTCGTGGGCGATCACGTCGATCTGTCCGCCGACGAGTCCGATCTTGAGCGTGCGCACGGTCTCGATGTCGATGACGCGCGTCTCGCCCGGGTGGATGATCCACTTCTCCAGGGTCATGACTGTTTCTCCTGCGTATCTCTGGGGGTGATCCATATCGCGATATATCGCGTATTAGGAGACTAACACGATATATCGCGTGTCTGTCAAGCGGGCGTTCCGGATCTTCAGGTTGTTCCGGGTTTGGGGCGCACCGCGAACACTTGGGGCGCGCGCGGTGCGCCCCAAGTGCACGCCGCGCGCCCCAAACCCCGTAGTGAGCGGATGCGGGCGCTTGACCTTGCCGCTACGTCAACCTTTAGCGTGGTGAGCGAACCACGAGAGGAGGCGAGATGGACGAGCAGGAATGGTCGATCCAGCAGATCGCGAAGCTGGCGGGCACCACGAGCCGTACGCTGCGCCACTACGACGACATCGGCCTGCTCGCGCCCTCGAGCATCGGCCACAACGGCTACCGGTACTACGACCGGACGGCGCTCGTACGGCTGCAGCGCATCCTGCTCCTGCGCGAGCTGGGGCTGGGGCTGCCGCAGATCGCGGACGTGCTCGAGCGCGAGACCGGCGAAGAGTCGGCTCTCGAAGCTCACCTGGCGTGGCTCCGTCAGGAGCAGGATCGCCTGGCGCGACAGATCGCGTCGGTGCAGCACACCATCGAGGCACTGAGAGGAGGTGAAGGACTGATGGCAGAGAACATGTTCGACGGCTTCGACCACACGCAGTACAAGGACGAGGTCGAACAGCGCTGGGGCAAGAAGGCGTACGCCGACAGCGACCGCTGGTGGCGCTCGATGAGCGCCGATGAGAAGGCCGCGTGGCAGCAGCGCGTGGCCGACCTCGGCCGGGACTGGATCGCGGCCGCGGAGGCGGGGATCGCTCCCGACAGTGACGAGGCGCAGGCGCTCGCGAAGCGCCACGTCGACTGGCTGACCGGCATCCCGGGAACGCCGGCGTCCGCCCCGGGCGGAGACGTCAAGGGCTACGTGGTCGGCCTCGGCGAGATGTATGTGGCCGATCCGCGCTTCGGCGCCAACTACGCGACGAGCGAGGGCGGCACCCGCGGCGCCGAGTTCGTCCGCGACGCGCTCCGCGTCTATGCGGACGCGCAGCTCTAGTACGGCATATGACCCCGCGAAGACAGACGGATGCCGCGGCCCACTTCGGCCGCGGCATCCGCTGTCTTCACAGCTGTGGTGCAGATCAGGTGTTGCGGTTCCCGCTGATCACTCTGAACAGGAATGCGATCAGCGCGATGACTCCGACGATGATGGCCACCCACAGCAGCCAGCTCAGTGCGGAGTTGAGGCCGCCGACGATCGCGAGGACGATCGCGACGACGATGATGATGATCAGGGCGAGGTTCATGGGACGTTCTCCTTCTGCTTCGTCGATGCACGGGATGCATCGCATGCCTCGTGGGCATGAACCGACACTGGCACCCCGGCGACGGCGTCCGTAGGGGCTTGACGGCGCCGGTTTTGCGGTGATAAGCCGCCCGGAACCCACGACTAAGGCCGGCCGGCGACGATGTCAAGCCCCGTGAGAGCGCGCGTGTGCGCCCGTATTTTCGCCGATATGAGCACACCCTCTGATCCGACGACCGCCCACCACGATGGCTCGTTCCCGCCGCAGGGCCAGGAGCAGCCCGGTCTGACGGACGAGACCACCCCCGAGCCCGACCACGGCGAGAAGTCGTATCGCGGCGCACTGCGCCTCAGCGAGCGACGCGCGCTCATCACCGGCGGCGACTCGGGCATCGGTCGCGCCGTGGCGATCGCCTTCGCGCGTGAGGGCGCCGATGTCGCGCTGACGTATCTCCCCGAGGAGCGCGAGGACGCCGACGAGACGGCCCGCTGGGTGACGGAGGCCGGGGCGCGTGCCCTGCCGATCGTCGGAGACCTCCGCGAAGAGGATTTCTGCGCCGAGATCGTCGACCGCGCCGTCGGCGAGTTCGGAGGTCTCGACGTGCTCGTGCTGAACGCCGCCTACCAGAAGGACCGCGACGGCATCGAGAACATGGAGACGGCAGAGTGGGACCGCGTGTTCCGCACCAACCTGTACGCGCAGATGTTCACGGTGCGCGCGGCGGTCCCCCACCTGCAGCCGGGGTCGTCGATCATCGTGACGACCTCCATCCAGGCGTTCAACCCCTCGCCCGGGCTCATCGACTATGCGATGACCAAGGCCGCGCAGGTCGCCTTCATCAAGGCGCTGGCGCAGGAGCTGGGGCCGAAGGGCATCCGAGTGAACGGCGTCGCTCCCGGTCCCATCTGGACCCCGCTCATTCCCGCGACGGGATGGGATGCCGAGCGCCTGGAGTCGTTCGGCCAGGACACGCCCCTGGGCCGGGCGGGTCAGCCCGCAGAGCTCGCCGGTGCCTATGTGTACTTGGCCAGCGACGACGCCACGTACACGTCCGGGGCGATCCTGCCGGTGACCGGGGGAAAGGGCTTGTGACACCCGCCCACGAGGCGGTGACCGAAGGAGGAAACCATGCCAGGACGACGCGGGTCGAACCTCAAAGACCGCGACATGTACGAGGAGCTGCGAGACCAGGGCGCCTCGAAGGAGAAGGCCGCGCGCATCTCGAACGCCGCCGCCAGCCAAGGCAAGAAGACTGTCGGCCGTCGGGGAGCGAAGGCGAAGGACTACGACGATCGCACCGTGCCCGAACTGCGCAAGCGCGCGAAGGAGCTCGGCCTCACGGGCTATTCGGGCAAGAAGAAGTCCGAGCTCATCTCAATGATCCGCAACCACTGACCGCCTGGTCGCCGGACCCGTCGCCGCATGCGCCGTGGCGTATTCCCACGCGCTCCGCGGCGTGTCCGGCGAGCCGGGGAGCGTGACCGGATGGCGAAACTCGTCCGATCGCGGCCCTACGAGGATCCTGGCTTCCGCCGCCTGCGCGCCGGGTCGGGATTCCGGTACGTCGATGCCAAGGGCCGCCCGCCGGCGCCCCGGCAGCTGGCCCGCATCCAGGGACTGGTGATCCCGCCGGCGTGGCAGGACGTGTGGATCAGCGCGCGACCCGATGGCCATATCCAGGCGGTCGGAGTCGATGATGCGGGTCGCCGTCAGTACGTCTACCACCCGGACTGGACGGCGGGCCGCGACCGCGGCAAGTTCGCCCGGGCGCTGGCGCTCGCCGAGGCGCTGCCGCGTGCCCGCGCGAGGGTGACGACATCGCTGCGGCGGGACGGACTCGACCGTGAGCGGGTGCTGGCGGTCGCCTTCCGGCTGCTCGACGACGCCGCGCCGCGCATCGGCTCGGAGCGCTACCTGGCCGCGCACGGGAGTCGTGGCCTCACGACTCTGCAGCGACGGGACGTCGCGTCGATGGCCGGGAGTGTCGTCACGCTCTCCTTCCCCGGCAAGAGCGGCAAGCACCAGCTCCTCGCCATCGACGACGCCGACCTGGCGGCGGTCATCGAGCTGCTCGCCGCCGGACGGCCTCGCGCCCCCCTGCTCGCGTGGCAGCGCGGCTCGCGCCGCGTGGGGCTGACGCCCGCGGAGGTGAACGCGTATGTGCGGTCGCTCACGGGTGGCCGGTTCACCGCGAAGGACTTCCGCACGCTGCGGGGCACGATCATCGCCGCGGAGTCCCTGGCGCGCATCGGCACGGTGGACACCAAGACCGACCTCAAGCGGGCAGAGGTGCTCGCGGTGCGCGCGACAGCCGAGGCCCTCGGCAACACGCCCGCCGTCGCACGCGGCTCGTACATCGACCCGCGTGTGTTCGCCCGGTACCGCGACGGCGACCTCCTGGATCTGTCGATCACGCCCGAGTCCGCGATCCGCGGCCTGCTCCGCCCGGGCCGCTGAGCCCTTCGGCAGGCTCAGCGACCGGAGCAAGGTCAGGGGCCGTGGGGTGCCGGAGTAGCGTGAGGGGATGCCGCAGCCCGTCGACCCGCGCGTGCTGGGGGCGACCGTGGCGGGCGGGGCGATCGGCGTGCTGGCGCGTGCGCTCATCATCCAGCCCGTCGGCGATCCCGCTGCTGTCGTGTGGGCGACGCTCGGGAT
Source organism: Microbacterium sp. ZW T2_14 (assembly GCF_044987405.1). Taxonomy (NCBI): domain Bacteria; kingdom Bacillati; phylum Actinomycetota; class Actinomycetes; order Micrococcales; family Microbacteriaceae; genus Microbacterium; species Microbacterium sp. ZW T2_14. The sequence goes on from NZ_JBJDRK010000008.1 coordinate 94,707, forward strand.
CAACGTCGCCGGATCGCTGCTGCTGGGTGTCGTGGTGGGCTGGCTCGACGACCGCCGTCCCCTGCTGCGGGCGGCCCTCGGCACGGGAGCCCTGGGCGGCTTCACGACCTACAGCGCGTTCGCGGTGGCGACGGCGCTGTGGGTCACGACGCCGTGGCTCGCGGCAGGGCTGGCCGCGGCATCCGTCATCGCAGGTGTCGGGGGAGCGATCGCCGGGCTCTTCCTCGGACGCCGGATCGCGGACCGGCCGGGCCGGATCGAACTCCCCGAGGACGCCGAGTGAGCCCCTGGCTGCTGCTGGCCGCACTGGCCGGCGGTGCCGGCGCCGGTCTGCGCTACGTCGTCGATCGGCTGCTCACTCCGGCGGCCGGCATGCGGTTCCCGTGGGGGATCCTCGTGGTGAACGTCTCGGGATCCTTCGCTCTCGGCGTCATCACCGGGCTCGGTGCCGCGATCGCACCCGAGCTGTCGCTGGTGCTCGGGCTCGGTCTGCTCGGCGGCTACACGACCTTCAGCACCGTCTCTGTCGAGACCGTGCTCCTCGCCCAGCGGAGACGTCGGCGGGATGCCGTCCTCAACCTCCTCGGCACGCTCGCGCTCGCGGTGCTCGCCGCGGGCCTCGGACTGCTGTTGGGCGGGTGGCTCGCAGCGGTGTGAGGGCAGCCCGGCTCAGGAATTTCATATGAGAACAGCATGAAATACTGACAACCGATACATCTCCGTATCGTGCGGGCTCCCGCAATCCCCTGCACCACCACACCAGCGAAGGCCTCCGTGTGTCGAACCTCGCCGTCCTGAGTCTCAAGAACCGCGCCCTGATCGCGCTCATCACGATCGTCGCCGCCATCTTCGGCGGACTCGCGCTCACGAACCTCAAGCAAGAGCTCATCCCCTCGATCGAGTTCCCCGCGCTCATCGTCGTCTCCACCTACCCGGGCGCCTCCCCCGAGGTCGTGAGCAACGACGTGTCGGTGCCCATCGAGACCGCCATCCAGGGGGTCCCGGGGCTCGAGTCGTCGAGCGCGACGAGCACCACGAACGCCTCGATCGTGCAGGCGTCCTTCACCTACGGCACCGACCTCGCGACCGCCGAGCAGAAGATGACGCAGGCGATCAACCGCATCAAGAGCCAGCTTCCCGAGGGGGTCGATCCGAACGTCATCTCGGCGAGCATCGACGACTTCCCGGTGATCCAGCTGGCGGTGACCGGCTACGACGACGAAGCGACGATCCAGGCCCAGCTCGAGGCATCCGTCGTTCCCGATCTGGAGGATGTCGACGGCGTCAACGCGGCGCAGATCGTCGGCGGCGTCGGCGAGCGCATCACGATCACACCCGACCAGGCGGAACTCGCCGCGTCGGGCTTCACCCAGCAGGCCATCAGCGACGCGCTCGAGCAGAACGGCGTGCTGTTCCCCGGTGGTGAGGTCACCGAGAACGACGAGACGCTCACGGTGCAGACCGGCTCGAAGATCACGTCGGTCGACGAGATCGCGGCTCTGCCCCTGGTGCCGTCGACGGCCGAGCAGTTCCAAGGCGGCGCGGCGACGATCGGGGATGTCGCGACCGTCGTCGAAGAGACCGACCCCGTCACCACCGTCTCGCGCGTCAACGGCGAACCGGCCCTGACGATCGCGGTCACCAAGCTGCCGTCCGCCAACACGGTCGATGTGTCGCGCGGCGTGCTGGCGATCCTTCCGGACCTCGAGGACTCGCTCGACGGCGCCGAGTTCACGGTGGTCTTCGACCAGGCGCCCTACATCCAGGAGTCGATCGACACCCTCGCCAAGGAGGGGCTGCTCGGCCTCGTCTTCGCGGTGCTGGTGATCTTCATCTTCCTGCTTTCGGTGCGCTCGACGCTCGTCGCGGCGATCTCGATCCCGACGAGCCTGCTGATCACGTTCATCGGCCTGCAGGCGTTCGGGTATTCGCTGAACATCCTCACGCTCGGTGCGATCACCATCGCGATCGGGCGCGTGGTCGACGACTCCATCGTCGTCATCGAGAACATCAAGAGGCATTACGTCGGCGATGCCGACAAGAAGACCGCCATCCTGCGCGGCGTGCGCGAGGTGGCCTCGGCCATCACGGCGTCGACGATCGTGACGGTCGCGGTGTTCCTGCCCATCGCGTTCGTCGGCGACGTCACGGGCGAGCTGTTCCGTCCGTTCGCGATGACCGTCACGATCGCGATGACCGCGTCGCTGTTCGTCGCGCTGACGATCGTGCCGGTGCTCGCCTACTGGTTCCTCAAGCCGGGGAAGCAGATCCTCGACGCCGAGGGTGCCGCCATCGATCCCGAAGACCCGGCCGCGCCCCCGAGCCGCCTGCAGAAGGCCTACCTGCCGATCCTGCGCTGGACGCTCAAGCACTCCTGGGTGACGCTCGCGCTCGCCGTGCTGGTGCTCGTCGGCACGATCGCGCTGGCGCCGTTCATGAAGACGAACTTCCTGGGCGACTCGGGCCAGAACACCTTCACCATGACGCAGGACATCGGCCCGTCGCCCTCGCTCGAGGCCGAGAGCGCCGCGGCGGAGCAGGTCGAGGAGGTGCTCCTCGACATCGACGGCATCGACACGGTGCAGGTGTCGATCGGCTCGAGCGGCTCGGCGCTGCGCGACGCCTTCTCGGGTGGTGGCAGCGGCATCACGTACTCCATCACCACCGACTCGAACGCCGACCAGGTGGCGCTGCGCCAGGAGGTGCAGGACGCCGTCGCCGACCTCGACGACGCGGGCGAGATCACCGTCGCGGCGGGCGGCGGCGGATTCGGCTCGACGGACATCGCGATCGACGTGACGGCTCCCGACTCCGACACCCTGCAGACGGCCACGGATGCTGTCATCGCAGCGGTCGACGGCCAGGACGGCGTCGGTCAGGTCACGAGCAACCTCGCCGCCTCGCTGCCCTACATCGCGGTGACGGTCGACCGCGACAAGGCCGCCCAGCTCGGCCTGTCGGAGGTCGCGGTCGGCGCCCTGGTGTCGAACACGATGCAGCCGCAGTCCATCGGCACGGTCGAGATCGACGACACGTCGCTCACGGTCTACCTCGCGGCGTCCGAGACGCCGGCGTCGCTCGACGAGCTGCGCCAGCTGCAGGTCCCGAGCGCCACCGGCCCCATCGCGCTCGAAGAGGTCGCGACGGTCGAGCAGAGCGAAGGCCCGGCCTCGATCACGACCGAGGCCGGCGAGCGCACGTCGACCGTCACCGTGACCCCCTCGACCGACGACCTGGCCACCGCCTCCGCCTCGGTGACGACGGCCCTCGCCGACGCCGACCTGCCCGCGTCGGCCGACGCGACGCTCGGCGGTGTCGTGACACAGCAGCAGGACGCGTTCTCGCAGCTCGGCCTCGCCCTGCTCGCCGCGATCCTGATCGTCTACATCGTGATGGTGGCCACGTTCAAGTCGCTGCGCCAGCCGCTGCTGCTGCTCGTCTCGGTGCCTTTCGCGGCGACCGGTGCGATCCTGCTGCAGATCATCACGGGCGTGCCGCTCGGCGTCGCCTCGCTCATCGGCGTGCTGATGCTCATCGGCATCGTGGTGACGAACGCGATCGTGCTCGTGGACCTCGTGAACCAGTACCGCGTGAAGGGCCTCACCGCCCACGACGCGACGGTCGCGGGTGGCTCACGACGTCTGCGCCCGATCCTGATGACGGCGCTGGCCACGATCTTCGCCCTCACACCGATGGCGCTCGGCATCACCGGGCAGGGCGGCTTCATCTCGCAGCCGCTCGCGATCGTCGTGATCGGCGGTCTGGTGTCGTCGACCGTGCTGACGCTCCTCGTGCTTCCGACGCTGTACAACCTCGTCGAGGGCGCCAAGGAGCGGCGCGCTGAGCGCCGCCGCGGACGCGGCGACGACCGGGGCGACGACGGCGGCCCGGCTCCCGAGGACGACGGCCCGACGGACGGGACGGATGCCGCGGACGAACGTGAGCTCGTCGGCGCCGGAGTCGGCGCGGGAGTCGGCGCCGGGCTCGCTGCCGGTGCCGGTGCCGGTGCTGGTGCTGAGTCGGCGGGTGCCGGTGGTGTCGGTGCCGGAGGTGCAGGGCTTGCGGCCGGTGCCGCGGGCGCGGCCGTGGCCGAGACCCGGCGGGCGCGGCGGCAGCGCGAGCGCGGCGGGGCGGTCGAGGTCGCGGAGGTGGCCGTGCCGGTGATCGAGGAGGGTCCCGACGTCGAGGTGTCGGAATCGGCGCCCGCGCCGGAGATCGTCGACGCCGTGCCCGACGAGCGGGCTCCGGCGCCCGCCGACGCCGAGTCGTCGGCCGACTTCGAGGCGCCCGTCATCGATGCCGTGCCGACTGGCCCGGTCGCCGGGGACGAGGCCTCCGCGCCCCTGACGGGCGGGGATGCGAGCGCGCAGATTGCCGCAGCGGAAGCACTCGTGACCGAGCCGAAGGCCGACGTCTCCGAGCCCGCGGAGGGCGCCGCCGAGCCCGAGCCCGAGCCCGCGGAGGGCGCCGTCGAGC